>JASFFJ010000009.1:0-30523 GCA_050124355.1 Desulfobacterales bacterium
TCGCCCTCGTCGAGCATGACGACCTTCAGGCCGCTTTCGGTCAGACCATAAGCGGTTGCCGATCCAATGTTGCCGCCACCGACGACGATGACATCTGAGCTGTGATTCGCTGTATTCATATTGGATTGTGTTTGCTAACTTGTTCGAAGGGAAACTACGCATGTTGGAACAAATTGTCAATAAATAATCCGGCTTGGAATCAACTGTCCATTTAAGTATTGACAGCCACAATCGGGCCGTGTTATTTCGCAACCATGAGCGCACCAACGATTTTCGATAGAATTCGGGCGCTTGAGCATCTAACTCCCAGCGAAACCAAGATTGCTCAGTATCTCGACAAAGCCTATCCGCTGCTGGCTTTGGAAACGGTGACGTCGATCAGCGAACGGGCCCGGGTGGGACGTGCCACGGTCGTTCGTTTTATTTCCCGCCTGGGGTATCGCAGTTTTGCCGGATTCCAGCAAAGCCTGAGAAAAGAACTTCTCCTCAAGCTTGAAGCCGCCGGTTCTCTGCGCCAAGGTCAAGCCGGGCAGTCCAGGGATTCCATCGACCCATTGAGGTTACATTGTGAACTTATCGCCAGAAACCTGGAGGAGGCCTGTCGCAGGATCGATAAGCATATTTTAGACAAATGTGCCGAACGCATTGCCGCGTGCAGCGGATCAATATATATTTTAGGACGGCGCATGTCCTTCGGCATGGCCTATCTGTTCAGTATTCAGCTCAGTTACCTGCGCGACGGCGTTGTGCTGATCGATAATCTGGGGGGCAATTCACCGAATTACATCAACCAAATGTCGTCACAGGATATTATCTTTGCCGTTTTTCAGAGTCGTTATTCCCGGTTTACCGAGCAAACTGCCCTGGCCGGTGTGCAGCAAGGCAGCTGTTTGATATTGTTGACCGATCGGGAACTCAACCCGCTCTCTCACCTGGCCACCTTTCAGCTGGTAGCGCCAAGCGAAGGGCGTTACATTTTCGACAGCCGCTGCACGGGACTGGCCGTACTGGAAACCTTGGTCAATCTGGTGGCAGTGCGGTACAAGGACCATCTGAGCCCAAGGTTGAAACAATTGGAAACGACCTTAAATGACTTCAATACCTTCTCAACTTGGGGCAAGCACGGGAAAACGTGACGGGCAAATTCAGAACTACTAATGTGGCGTAAAATCCGATACAACTCAAATGTCCGTGGTTGCGTCAACAATATTTGTGTCTTTTGCGCCTTTTTGCGGCCATATCAACATTGGGATAGAAATGCAAATAACCGGTCTAAAGATTCGGGCGGTCAACATTCCGCTGCTTAAGCCCTACACCGTCAGCCTATTGGGTAAGGTGACAACCACCCGGTCGGTCATCGTCGAAGTATTCACGGATCAGGGCCTGGTCGGCATCGGTGAAACCGACCCCGAATTGATGTTCACCGGTGAAAGTCAGCAGACGGTGATGACGATGCTGGCCTCGCATCTGGGGCCGGCCGTTTTAGGCATCGATCCCTTAGACCTCGAAAATCTGCACCTGCGCATGAATGCCGTTTGCGTGGGGAATCACTTTGCCAAGGCCGCCCTGGACCTGGCCTGCCACGATATTTGGGGTAAATATCACCGTGCACCGCTCTTCCAGCTATTCGGTGGTATGGTTCATCCCAGGATCGAAGTGATGTGGTCATTGGGCAGCGACACGGTCGAAGCCAATGTGGCCGATGCAGTGGCGCGGGTTGAGGAAGGGTATCGCACCATCGGACTGAAGGTGGGGACGCTGCGTCCGGATGAAGATGTGCGACGGGTCGCTGAAGTTCGCAAGGCCGTCGGTGCAGACATCAAGATCCGCTGCGATGCCAATCAGGCCTGGGCACCCAGAGTTGCCGTGGCCACCATACGCAAACTGCAAGCCTACGACATCTGCATGATCGAGCAACCCGTTCGCGGATGGGATATCGAGGGTTTGGCGAAGGTTCGGACCGGTGTCGATGTTCCCATAGCGGTGGACGAGGGGTTCTTCTCACCGCGGGATGCCATCAAGCTCGCAAAAGCCGGGGCCGCGGATATTTTTAGTATCAAAACAACCAAGCTGGGTGGGTTAATGCCCTCCCGCAAGGCGATGGCCGTCATCGAAGCTGCCGGACATCAGGTGTTTTTCAATTCCATGATCGAATTGGGTGTCAGCGTCATGAGCGGATTGAACTGCGCCGTGAGCACCCCCAACCTTTTGGCGGTGGGGCATGCCCTGAATTCGGTTCGAAGGCTGCGCGACGATATCCTCAAGACACCGGTCGTGTATGAAGGCAACTACATCGTTGCGCCGACGGGACGAGAGGGTTTAGGGGTTGAGCTGGATGAAGCCAAGATGAAAAAATATTCGATTGCTGAAGTTCTGATACCTTAGGGCAAGGATGTCTAAGGCGAGGAGGTGAAGATTCTCATATAGGGGCCCTTAATTCAGATCCTATTTTAGTTCCTCTATTAGGATGTAAGCTTCCAGGTGTCGGGTGTCAGAGAACAGATGCCGGACGACAGAGGACAGATGGTGGAAACTGGAGGATGAAGCATATAGACTGCCCTCTGTTCTCTGTCATCTGCTTGATGACAGGGGAGAACCAGGTGTTCAAGGTTTCATTCTCCACTCTGGGCTGCATTTGAGTTGTGTGTTTACGATAAAAGCGTCAGCTTCGTTAGGTCTAATCCAAATTTGAAGACAAAATTGGTAATCATTCAGGAAAATGAGCATTATTAACGAGGATTTCGGGTCTTCAATGCCTTCTTTGTCCTTAACCCTGAACGTTGAACCCCGAACCTATAAACGGTTACACGTATTGAAAGGAGAGTAAATTATGAAAAAATGGAAAATTCATGCAACCCTCTGTATTGTTTCGGTGTTTTTTATGCTGTTATTCGTTTCTTCACCGGCTCAGGCCGAAACCGTCTTAAAGGTCGGAATCGGTATGGCGGATGCCGGTCAGCTGGATCCCCATATATCGGCCAAAACCCAGGATAAATGCGTATTCGGTTGGATGTTCAACGGCCTGGTGCGATTGAAACCCGGTTCGATGGATTTGAATGCCATGGAACCGGATCTGGCCGAACGCTGGGAGGCAAGCGCCGATAGCCTCGTCTGGACGTTTTATCTGCGAAAAGGCGTGAAATTTCACGGCGACTACGGAGAATTCACGGCCGAAGATGTGGTCTACTCCCTGCAGCGTGCCAAAGATCCCAAGACCTCCGGTTTTTCAAGCGACTACGCCAATTTCACCGCCGTCGAAGCCGTCGACCCGTACACGGTAAAGATTACGCTGGACAAGCCAGTGCCGTCTCTGCTGGCGCTTGTGTCCAACTATCATGGCGGCAATATCGTTTCGAAAAAAGCCGCCGAGGCGATGGGAGAGGATTTCAAAACAAACCCGGTCGGAACCGGTCCCTTTGCTTTTGTCGAATACAAATCCAAGCAGAATGTCACCCTGGCGGCACACAAGGAATACTTCAGGGGAACACCTAACATCGATAAGATCATCTATCGTTATATCCCTTCGGCCGCCAGCCGCGAATTGGCTTTTACCAAGGGCGAGCTCGACCTGACCTACGGTGTCCGTCAGCAACAGTGGGTGGATCGAATGCGCAAAAAAGAAGGTATCATCGTAGACGTGTTTCAACCAGGCGAGTTGCGCACCATGCACATGAATATGACGAAAAAACCGTTTGATGACATCCGGGTGCGCAAAGCTGTGGCTCACGCCATCAGTCGGGATGAAGTCGCCGCATTTTTAGGCAAAGACGTCACCCAGCTGAATTTTACGGTGGTTCCCAATGGCTACCTGGGACATTCAAACGACGTGGTGCGTTACGAATACGATGTGGACAAAGCCAAGGCGTTGCTCAAAGAAGCCGGTTATCCGGATGGATTTAAAACCAAAGCGATTATTTCAAAACGGCCGCCGCTGCTGGCGCCCATGCAGATCGTGCAGGAGCAGCTGCGTCGCGCGGGGATCACCCTGGAACTGGATGTGGTCGAACATGCCACCTTTCACGAGCAGATTCGCAAAGACCTCAGTCCGTTGGTGTTGTATGGTGCGGCGCGATTTCCCATTGCCGACACCTATCTGACCCAGTTCTATCATTCCCGCAGTATTGTGGCAACGCCCACGGCGGTGACCAATTTCTCACACAACACGGCCGCCGATGCCGAGATAGACGCGGCCCGCTCCGAAGCCGACCCGCAGAAGCAAAAGGAGCTGTGGAAGCAGGCCCAGCAAAAAATCATGGATGCATGTGTGGCCTATCCATTTCTGGAACTGCTGCAAGTGTGGGTCCGCAAGGACAATCTGGATTACGGCTACGATCTAAAAGCCGCCTTGACCTTGGGACCGCTTATTAACGAAACGACGCAGTTGAAGTAAATTGAGGTTTCGGGTGTCCGTGTTCAGGTTTCAGCGATAACAGCTTCGATATCCGACACTTTGTATGAAAACTAATGAAAGGCAATGTCACATTCATGTCATTTTCTGATAGTTTAACCTGGAAACAAGGGAGTCCCGAAAAATCCCAAATTACAAATCCCAAATCTCAAAAAAAATACAATGATTCAAATTCAAATATTCAAACGGTTCATTCCGCAAATTTCCAGGATTCGCCGTCTAACAGGGTTTTGGACTCGCATGAAACATTTCAAATGCTGGAGTTGGTTCCATCCTGGTCTTCTTTGCCTTTGTAGGTTGGGTTGAGCCTGCTCCAGGCTTTGTTGGGTTTCGTTGCACTCAAACCAACCTACATTTTGCCGGTGTTAGTGCGAAATGCGAAACCCAACAACGGTCGATTTCGGAACCGAGCCCCAAAAGTTTCTATTTCGATTAATAAGGCCGTTTTTTGGGCCAGCGGCCGCGCTTATTTGGAATCTGAGATTTATTTGAAATTTGGTGCTTGTAATTTGCCCTCATTTAAAATTTCAGTTTCTTATTAGATTAAAATGGCTGCTTCAAGGCCAGCAACTATACTGACGTGAAACCTGACACCCATTAACGCTCAATTAGGGCTACACCCGAAATGAGGGACCATTAAACATGGTCAAATTTATCGCCAAACGGCTTCTCTACGCGATCCCCACCTTGATTGCCGTGTTGACGGTGGTGTTTATCATCGTGCGCATCGTTCCGGGTGATCCGGCAATTGTCATTTTAGGGGACTCCGCCACCACGGAAGCGCTGGAGGCCATGCGCGAGCGCCTCGGACTAAATGATCCGCTCGCCACCCAATTTTTCGATTTCCTGTTCGCGGCGCTCAAAGGCGATCTGGGTTCCTCCCTCGTCACCGGAAAACCGGTCATGGCGGCCGTGCTCAACGTCTTGCCCTACACCCTGGAGCTGACCATTGCGGGGGTTATCCTGGGCATTATTTTTGGCATTCCCTTCGGTGTTGTCACCGCGCTTTACCGCAACTCCTATGTTGACTACCTGACCCGCAGTTTTTCACTGCTGGGCCTCTCGTTTCCGGCCTTCTACTCGGCTATTTTGCTGATTCTGGTGTTCTCGCTGCAATTTGACTGGTTTCCGGTCATCAGCGAACCCCAACTGGACGATCCCGTGCAGCGCTTGTATCATCTGGTGCTGCCCGCTATCAACTTGGGGTTGATCATGATGGCTTACATCACCCGGGCCACGCGCTCTTCGATGCTGGAGGTCTTGCGCGAGGACTACGTCCGCACGGCCAAGGCCAAAGGGGTGCCGGCTATGGTCGTTCTGTTCCGGCATGCGCTGCGCAATGCGTTGATTCCAGTGATCACGGTCATCGGCCTGTACTTGGGCGTGCTGATCGGCAATTCGGTCTTAACGGAAATCGTTTTTAACCGTCCCGGTCTGGGAAAACTCATCGTGGGGGCCCTCAATGACCGCGACTACAGTATGCTCCAGGGACTGATGGTGGTCTACGCCTTTTTTATCGTGGTCACCAATCTGCTGACCGATCTGACCTACGGCTTTACCGACCCAAGGGTGAAACGCCAATGACACCTCGGAAACGACCTAAATTCAAACATTTCCTGGGAGAAACCATCGAGGTCTTCAATAAGAACAAGACCTCCTGGGTAGGGTTGGTAATACTGATCGTCATGGTGTTCATCGCCGTTCTGGCCCCTCTGCTGGCGCCGTACAATCCGGTGGAGCAGCATATCTTGCAGCGCCTGCAACCCTCGTCGCAGACCTACCTGCTGGGAACCGATCATTTCGGCCGAGACATCCTTTCGCGGATTATTTACGGCGCCCGCATTTCACTGACGGTGGGCGTATTGTCAATCCTTTTGGGGTTGATCATCGGCGGGGCTTTCGGGCTGGTCGCCGGCTATAAAGGCGGATGGATCGATAACACCATTATGCGGGTGATGGATGTGTTCATGTCTTTTCCGACCTTGATCATGGGGCTGCTGATTGTGGCCGTGCTGGGTGCCAGCCTGACCAATCTGATCGTTGCCATTGCACTGACGGTGGCACCCCGGTTCGCCCGCATTGCCAGAGCCCCCACGGTGACCGTTAAGGAACGGGATTTTGTCGAGGCCGGCAGGGCCATGGGGTTTTCCGACATCCGCATCATGGTCGTACATATTCTGCCCAATATTCTGGGCGAGATCCTCGTCATGGCCTCCCTCTGGATTGCCACCGCCGTGCGCATCGAAGCCTCTTTGAGTTTTATCGGATTGGGCGTGAAACCGCCGATTCCCACCTGGGGCGGCATGATTCGCGAGGGCTTTGAGTTTATCCTGGATGCCCCCTGGCTGTCGGTGTATCCCGGTGCCGTGATCCTGATTACGGTGTTTGCCTTCAACATGCTGGGCGACGGCCTGCGCGACGCCCTGGATCCAAAATTAAGAGAATAAAATTTTGTCCCAAAATTTTATGTAAGGTTTAGATTTGTGCAAGAGACCGTTCTGGAAGTTGACAACTTAACGACCGCCTTCAAGTTGAAAAAGGGTTGGCTACGGGCGATTGAAGAGATCGGCTTTGTGTTGCGCCGTAATGAAACCTTGGCCCTGGTAGGTGAATCCGGCTGCGGTAAGAGCGTAACCGCCTTTTCAATTATGCGGCTGCTGCCGGAGCCGGGCAGCCGGGTGGAGACTGGGCGCATTTTGCTCAACGGACGAAATCTGCTCGATCTGGCCGAGGCCGATATGCGCCGGGTCCGTGGCAACCAGTTGGCCATGATTTTTCAGGAACCCATGACCTCCCTGAATCCGGTTTTGACCATCGGCCGACAGGTTGCCGAAGCACTCTTTTATCATCGTCAGATGGGCTGGAAGGAGGCCGGCGAAAAGGCCCTGGATCTGCTCGAACAGGTCAAAATTCCTTCGGCCGCAAGCCGCCTGAACGACTACCCCCACCAACTCAGCGGCGGCATGCGCCAGCGGGTGATGATTGCCATGGCCCTGGCCTGCCAGCCGGAGATCATTCTGGCAGATGAACCCACCACCGCCCTGGATGTTACCATTCAGGCACAAGTGCTGGCACTGATGGCAGATTTAAAAACCCAGCGGCAGATGTCGATGATTTTCATCACCCATGACCTGGGCGTCGTGGCCATGATCGCCGATCGCGTCGCTGTGATGTATGCCGGCCACATTGTCGAGATGGCCGCTGTTGGGGAGCTTTTCCAATCTCCGGTCCACCCCTATACCGAGGCACTGCTCAGGTCCATCCCTCGCCTGGACCGCAGCACCCAGGAAGTATTTCCCATTCGCGGCACCGTGCCGCCCATCGATCGGATGCCCGTCGGCTGCCGCTTTGCCGAACGTTGCGACCACCGCATAGACATTTGTACTCGCCGGAATGCAGATTTGCTTGCCTGGCAGCAAAAAGACGACCACTTGGTTCGTTGCTGGGTTCGAGGCGATAATTCCCCGGAGATGCCAAATGCCTGATTCGTTGCTGACCGTCGATGCCCTGCAGAAGTTTTTTAAAATCAAAAGAGGCTTTCCCAATCCGGTCACCATGACGGTCAGGGCCGTCGACAACGTTTCCTTTCATTTAAAGCTGGGCGAAGCCTTTGGCTTGGTAGGCGAATCCGGTTGCGGCAAAACCACGGTGGGACGGTGCATCCTGCGATTGGTGGAACCCGACAAGGGCCATGTGCAGCTCAGTGGCGAAGACGTTGCCAATGCGAATCGCGCCCGACTGCGCCTGCTGCGTCGACGCATGCAGATCATTTTTCAGGATCCCTATTCATCGCTTAACCCGCGCCGGACGGTCGGACAGACCTTGAGCGAACCGATCAAGGTCCATAAAATTGCCCCGCGCAGCGAAATCATAGACCGGGTGGTGGCATTGCTGCAGGAAGTGGGACTGTCTGCCGAGAGTATGGATAAATTTCCCCACGAGTTCAGCGGTGGGCAACGCCAGCGCATCGGTGTGGCCCGGGCCCTGGTGTTCGAACCCGAGTTGATCATTGCCGATGAACCGGTCAGCGCGCTGGATGTATCCATTCAATCGCAGATACTGATACTGTTAAGTAAGCTGCAGCAGACTCACCGTTTGAGTTATCTGTTCATCTCCCATGACCTGGCGGTGGTGCGCTACTTTTGTCAACGCGTGGCCGTCATGTATTTGGGACGTATCGTTGAGCAGGGTAGCGTTGATGAGATATTCGATGAACCCCTGCACCCCTACACCCATGTTCTGCGCGAGGCCTCCCCCATCCCGGACCCCACCCTACGCAAGGCCGCCGTGAAACTGGAAGGGGAAGTGGCGTCGGCCGTCGATCCGCCCTCGGGCTGCTATTTTCATCCCCGCTGCGGACACTGTATGGACATCTGCCGCAAAGAATACCCCACCTGGACGACGATTACCGCAGAAAGAGGCGTCGCCTGCCATCTTATCAATTCAAAATGATGGTAGCCGCCATATAGCCTCTACAAAACACAAATAAATCTAATTTAGCAACAAGTCTTATAGTGTTCCCAGACAAATTGACAGATGACACAATAAGGGCTATATTATGGCTTTATTATGATCCAAACAAAGGGTGAATAACATGAAATTAAGTGAAGATCTCAAGCCGGTAAGCTATTTTAAGAACAATATGGCCGAAGTGATTCGGAAACTGAACGAAAACCAGGGAACCATGATCATTACCCAAAATGGTGAGGCCAAAGCCGCACTCATCGATATCAAAGCGTATGAGGATCTGCAAGAAACCCTAGACATGTTGGAAATGATAGCTCGTGGCAACAAAAATTTGTCCGAAGGACGATACAGGCCGGCTGAACAAGTGTTGAATGAATTTGAAGAACGCATTGAAAAGGATTTTTCCTGATGCCGTATACGGTTATATTGCTCGAAGAGGCTATAAAGGACATCGAAGCAATCTACCGATACATCCGAAAGTCCGGTAATAAAAAAGCTGCAAAGGATATGGTCCAAAATATCCGCAAAGCATGCAACAGCCTTTCAGAAAATCCCGAACGAGGGCACATCCCTGATGTGCTATCACAGATCGGTCAGTTTGAATACCGGCAAATTATCGAAAAAAAATATCGCATTATTTACCAACTAGCTGACCCAAACATTTTTATATTTGGTATCATCCACGGTAATCGCAATATCGGTGAGGTTTTAAGACGGCGCCTGCTGCGATAAAATCCGACCAATACATGGGTTCAAATTCCAACGAATAGCAGCATTGGGTCGTCAAGTTATCATATCGATATCTAATTGATAAATATCTCAGGAATTGGTCTAGCCCCAATATCATCATCATCGAGCCAAATTAGCAAAATAAGAAACCTGCATTTAAACAACCTTTTTATTTTATTATATACGGCTTCGCCGTTTTTAGTTTGACTTGAGAATAGCTTTTGACTATATTGTTGTCATTTTTCAATGTAATTTGACGACATGGTGACCAGAATGCTAGACAGAATTCTCACTCCACCCTCACAAAGCTTTTTTCTTCTTGGACCGAGGGGTACGGGCAAGAGCACCTGGTTGGGGGCTCTCTTTCCCGAGGCGCATGTGATCGATTTATTGTCCGAAGCCACATATCAAGACCTGCTGGCCAATAGCGGACTTTTTGCCAACTGGCTGCGTGCTGTACCATCCGGCAAATGGGTGGTCATCGACGAGGTGCAACGGCTGCCGGCACTGTTAAATGAGGTCCATCGGTTTATCGAAAAAAAACAACTTAAATTTGTACTGTGTGGATCGAGCGCCCGCAAGCTTAAGAGAGCCGGCGTCAACCTGCTTGCCGGTCGTGCATTGAACCGCTCTATGCATCCCTTTGTGCCTGAAGAGCTTGGCGAGCCGCTTGATATAGAAAATGCGCTTCAATTTGGATTGCTGCCTATTGTCTGGGACTCGGTTGATAAATCGGAAACACTGACAGCCTACACACAGTTATACTTGAAGGAAGAAATTCAAGCCGAGGCCTTGGTGCGCAACCTGTCCGGTTTTGCCCGTTTTCTTCCGATCGCCGCCATTTATCAAGGCCAAGTCCTTAATGTGAGCAATATTGCCAGAGAAGCAGGAGTTGCCAGAATGACCGTGGCAGGGTATCTAGAAATTCTCGAAGAGACCCTACTCTGTTTCCGTCTTCCCGCTTATGAGGCTAAAATGCGGGTACGGGAACGAAAACTACCCAAGTGGTACTGGTGTGACCCCGGTCTGGTAAGGGCGATCAAACGCTCCTCGGGAGCTTTAATACCTGAAGAAATAGGGCCTCTGTTTGAAGGTTTGGTAGCTCAGTTGCTTAGGGCATATAGAGATTATCGCCGTATTTTCGATGAGATGTACTACTGGGCACCTGCGGGCAGCATCGAAACCGAAGTTGATTTTTTGTTGCTGCGAAATCGGAAGTTCGTCGCCGTAGAAGCTAAATCAGGCAGAAGATTTTCAGAGAAATGGTGCAAGGGGCTGCGCGCAATCGCTGAACTCGAAGGCCTGCAGCGCAGGATTGTCGTCTACCCTCATGGGCCTGTATTGCGGACAGAGGATGGCATTGATGTAATGCCTTTCGATTATTTTGCCAACCTTTTGGCCGAAAATAAGCTATAACGTACTTCCCTGATATTACGAAAACTTAAAAAAAGAAGGAAAATTTAAGTTTTGAAATTAAAAATTACTGGTTCAAAATTTTCATAAAAAAAGGGAAGCCAAACGAGGTGCCAATCCCAGTATCCGGATACCTGATAACCGAGGGTCATCGTGGTAACGCGTTTCTTCAACCACTATGCAAGTTCTGCACGAACGTCCCAGTTTTCAGTTTCAGATCGCGTAATCTAGCCCTTTTATTTGTTGACTATGTTGCCCTGTAATTGCTTTAGGGCGGCTAATTCATTTTTAATTTCCTTTTTTTGATCGGCGAGCATTATCTTTTGATCTGCAAACTCTTTCTGCCGTTCAGCAATGGCTTTTTTCTGAATGGCGATTTCTTTTCTTTGAGCCGCGATGCTCTCTTCTTGGTCAGCAATCTGTTTTTTTAAATCTTCTATCTGGCTGTTTTGACTTAGGAGCTCTTTCTTTTGTTCTGCGGCAATCTTTTTCTGATTCTCTATCTCTTTTTTCCGTTTGGTAAGGATTGCCTTCATGCTTGACATCTGTTTTTTTTGCTCGGCGATCCTATCGTCGCTATCCAAAAGCTTTTTTTCTTGGCGTTCGAATGTCTTTTTCAGTTCTTTATATTTTCCAATTGATGCCAAGTGCTCATCTTTGGAAACCAAACCTATCAGACCCAGATAATCATGAAAGGGCTTTGTATAGTCTTTCATAGCAAGGTTCCATGTATCTAAATAGTTCGACATATCTTTAACTTCCGGCATCCAATCCAGCCCGTAGAGCTTTCTAAACATGGCGGTCAGATCTTCATAACCACCAAAGCCGTAGTCTGCCCAGTTGACCATATTTTCCAATTGTTTCTTCCCTTTGTCAGCATCCATTATAAAATTACCCCAGCATTTAATATGTTTTTAACCATAAGATCTTTCTGTCCAACACAAAACGTCCCCACAATGAACCCCTTAGTTGCATAAACAACATGGCAAAAATTATATAAAACCATGAAATTGTTATAAATAATGGATGATATCACCATTTTATGGAAATTTCATATCGTGAATTCGAAGGATAGAATCGATTTTGCTATGTTGTTTACCCTTTGGACCTCGCTCTTCGAGCTACGACCCAACATGTCGGGAACGCCGGAGGACTTCAGATTCTGCGTTGTCAAGGGTTCGAATCAGGCTTCGCTCTTCGAGCTACGCCCCGACAGGGTAAAGTACTACGACGTCACCCTCGACGCCTTGACTCTGAAGCCCTCCGACGTTTGCAACGTTGGGGTGAACTGCGGGTCACTGATCCATAAGCAAAATCAGTGGTCCGCATCATTAAAAATTATAAGAAAAAATACCATATTCCTTTTCATTGTCAAGTAAAAATGTTGCAACGCAACAAATTTTATCATCCCGTCAAATTTCTTGGACATACTGAATTATATATGTAATAAATAATGACAAACTCGTAAAAAGCCAATTTTTACGCGTTAGCGTCATTCCGGCGAAAGCCGGAATCCAGTAATATCTACACGTTCTGGATGCCGGATCAAGTCCGGCATGACGATTTGAGGGCTTTTTACGAAACCATCAAATTCAGATTGGCGCCCACGACCTCATCATCGGTTCCACCGCCCTCGCTCTTGGCTTTTCCGTTGCCACCCATAACCTAAGGAATTTTGAAAGGATCGAGGGACTCGAAATTGAAACCCTGACGCTCTAACAATTTCCATAAAAAAAGGGAAGCTCATATCGCTTCCCTTTTTTACTTTTATATTGAAAGGCTAATTAAAATTGCGTCCTGCATACTCATTGTAGGCCATGGCCACGGTACGATATACCAGGTGAGACAGTTTCGAAAACGGTAAATAAACAATCGCACTGAAAACCAGCATGAGATGAATGTAGTACATCAGGTAGGTTATAAACTCCCATCCAGCAAGCCGAGTCAGCTCGGTCGCCATACCGGTGGCGCCCAAACCGAAAGCGAGCCAAACGAGGTACCAATCCCAATATCCGGATGCCTGATCTTCCTTGGCCTTGCGGCTTTTGATCAATAGAATGGTTCCAACGATAATGGCAATACCACTGATATTAGCCAGCCATTTGATGGGATTCATCTGGGACCAGGGACCGTGTAAGGGGCCGTCGGGCAGCAAATAAGAGCCGTAGAGTATCAGGAAAACAACGCTGGTCACGATAAAGCAGCCGATAAACCCATACATTGTCAACAAATGGGCCACCTCACGTTCTTTGTTTTCGGTACAGTCCGAAAATTTGTTGTGTTTCAGGATCGTCGGAATCGTTTTAACAAGCGACATCAGAAACCCGACCGGCTCGATTTTCTCTTTATTGGTTTTTCCCTCGGCCAGCGCATTTTGATGAATGTCGCCCAGGAAGCGCTTGAGACTCAGAGCAAATACAGCAACCATAAAAATGGAACCAGGCACCATAATCATATCCACCAGCCAGGTAGAAATGAATTTATAGTGGGCGATCCCATCGCTGGTGTCCGGCGTAAAATCGAGCAGGCCGGTAATCAGTCCGATCACAAGAAACAATGCAGCCGGAATTGCCAGTAATATCGGAAGCTTTTTGGGATCTTTGATCGCTTGGGCCAACACTTTTGGTTGGGCGTATTCCTCAACCGCATAAGACCGCACGGCCGCCAGCACATCCCCCGGCTTGGCTTCCCGCGGACATTGGGTCGAACAGTCACCGCAATTGTGGCACAGCCAGATATCGGCGCTTCCCACCAGCTTGTCTTTCAGACCCCAGGATGCGGCAATCATCTCCTTGCGGGGAAAGGGTTTGTTGTCCGGAGAAATCGCACAGGCCACCGAACAGGTGGCGCACTGGTAACATTTTTTTAAATCCTCACCGCCCAGTGCTCCCACTTTTTTAATAAAATCCAGATCAGGCTCAATAACATATGTTTCCGCCATATTACTACCTCCTATTTTCCCGTCTTAAAGAGTTTGTGATTCAAGTTAGTAATCTGATACATTGTTTGGTCACATCAAATTGATCCACCTTTTCATTAAAGACGGGAAAATTCAAAATTAAAATCTCGAAATTCGAAACAAGTTCAAAAGTACCAATTAGTAGATTGCCTACATAAAGTATAAAACTTTCTACACGCCGTGCTAAAATCCTTTAAATGGGTTCGGACCCATCTCTTCTACCTGGCCCGCAAATTCATCGATGATTTGTGGAATCTTGTCATACTCATCGATCGCCACCTGGAACTGCGCAACCCGCTCCTCTTCCAATGCCAGACTCGACAACGCATCACCAATTTTTTTCATCCGGATCTCAGCCAGTTCACTGCCTTTTACAAAGTGGCACTGGTAGTCATCGCCGTGCTTGCAGCCCAACAGAAAAACACCGTCCATGCCCTGAGCCAGCGCATCCTTAATCCAGATGACGTTGACGGACCCCAGACATCTGACCGGAATAAGGCGCACATCCGCCGAATAGGTCATCCGGTTCAGCCCGACAATGTCCAGTGCCGGGTAGGCGTCGTTTTCGCAAACCAGCCCCAGGATCCTGAGCGGCGGTTCATCAAAATCGTCTTCGGAAGGCACTCCGACAGCCTTGACCATGGAACCGATACTGTCAATGCTGTAATCGACAAAGTTGATAATCCGCTCCGGACAGCATCCCATACAGGTGCCGCAGCGCCGGCAACGCGCCGGATTGGGTTTGGGGGTTCCCTTTTCATCATCGTCAATGGCGCCAAAGGGGCATTCCTCGGTACAGCGCTTGCACTGGGTGCAGCGTTGGAAGAAAAAATCCGGAAAGGTCAAATCGCCGGATCGGGGATGGACCGAAATCCCCCGGTTGACCGATTCAAGGCACTGGATAGCTTTGAGAGCCGCACCAGAGGCATCTTCAACGGATTCTTCCACTGTCATGCTGCGTCGAATGCCACCGGCCGCATAAATGCCCGTCCGTTGAGTTTCATAAGGAAAACAAATGAAGTTGGAGTCCGCATAGTCATCAAAAAGCGCATTGTCACGGAATCCCGGCCCCTGGCGGTAGGCCAGGTTGACCACCGGATCGTCTTTGGTAACCGGCACCATTCCGGTGCCCAGCACGACCATATCGGCCTTGACCTGAACTTTTTCGCCCAGCAGGGTATTGTCGGCTTCGACAGTCAGGCCGTCGCCATTTTTAGACACCGCGGTAACTTCACCTTTGGTTAGGAATATACCAGGATCCTGCTGGATATTTTTATAAAAATTTTCGCTTAGACCGACGGCACGCATATGCTGATAAAAAACGAAGGCTTTGCCATCGGAAAAATCCTCGCGCAGGTACTTGGCCTGTTTAAGTGCAACCAGGCTGGTCACGGCGCCGGCATAGGCGAAGTCCTTGTCGTCTCCCTGACCGGGACTCTGGATAAACACCACCGATTTGGCTTCCCTGCCGTCGGAAGGTCGCGTAATTTTTCCGTTGGCAGCGATCTCTTCAAACTGCTGGTTGGTGACAACATCCTCAATTTCACCAAACCCGAGATGGGCGAATTCCCCCGCTTTGGGTTGATAGGGACGCCATCCGGCGGCCAGGATAACGGCACCAAACTTTTCGCCGTCCGGATCAAGGGTCAAGATGTCGCGCTTGCCCTCGTTGTATTCCATGAACTTTTCATGGATTTGCTCGGCGGTGAGTTCTTTGCCTTTGTCATCGACCTTCATCTCATCGGGCAACGGATAGGGCACATCAAAGGGGGTCTTCTCACCCGGTTTTTTGAGCGTAACGATAAAATCCCCCGGTTCACCCGCAATTCGCGCGACCACGGTATCGGTTTTGACAGTGATATTAGGGTAGTTGTCAATTTCCTTTATTTTAGCGTCGATGGTCGGCGGAATCAGGTTGTCAAAAGGGTAGGCCCCCGGCAATTGTTTACGCCAGGATTTGGCATTTCCACCCAGGGCGGATTTCTTTTCGACAATGGTTACATCGTAGCCTGTTTTGGCGGCGTCGATGGCGGCCGAAATCCCCGTGACACCACCGCCGATCACCAGGATTTTCCGGCTGAACGTATCGAGCAGGTACGGTTCCGGCAAATCGATTTTTTCCACCCGCGCCATGCCCATTTTCAGATAATCTTCGGCCATCATCTGAACATGATCGATAAATTCGTCATCATCTTTTTGTTCTTCGGTCGGCGCCGGATACTTGGATCTGGGATGGGACCAGACCACCTGTTCTCGGAGGTTGACCCGATCCACAATACAGCCGTCAAACCGAAATACATCATAGAGCACCCGGCGCGAGCAGGCTGCTATCACCAGGGTATTGATCCCTTCTTCGGCAATATCTTTTTTGAGAAGTTCTACCCCTTCCTTGCTGCACAGAATCGGGCAGGTCTTTACTGCAAGTCCTTCCTCTTTAGGCACATCGCTAAGTTTTTCAATATCCAGCGACTCGCCCAGCCCGCAACCTTCGCAGATATACACACCATATTTTTTATCCATGGATTACCTCCTACCTATTCACCAGAGTTTGAATCGCCTTTAACGCCATACCGGTTGCATTTTGATTGGATGACACCACGTCCGCCGGCTTATTGGCGCACCCGGCTGCAAACATTCCGCCGGTTCCAAAATCATTGATGATAAAACCGTCGTCGTCATAATTTAAATCCGCCGGAAGTTTTGTCGCAGCAGTTGTGGGCTGCATCCCGGTAGCCAGAACAACCATCTCCACGGTCTGGTGAATTTTCTCACCCGTTACGGCATTTTCGGCCACCACGGTGATGTTTTTATTCGCTGGATCTTCACTGACCTCCGCCACCTTGCCTTTGATTAGAAAGATGTTTTCATCCTGCTTGATTTGCTCGTAAAACCGTTCATAGCGCAATCCGGGCGTTCTAAGATCGATATAGAACACATAAATTTTGGCCTCGGGATAACGCTCGCGAACGTAGGTGGCCTGCTTCAAAGACGCCATACAGCAAATGTAGGAGCAGTAGGGCAGATAATTTTCATCCCGTGATCCGGCACACTGCGCAAAGGCAATACTCTCAGGTTCCTTGTCATCAGAGGGGCGTAAAATTTTTCCCTTGGTCGGCCCGTTGGGAGATGCCAGCCGCTCCATCATCATATTGTTAATAATGTTTGGGTATTGACCGAAGCCGAGGTTGTCGATTTTGGTCGCATCATAGGGCTCCCACCCGGTCGCCCATACAATGGCGCCCACATTAAAATTCAGCGTTTTGGCCGCCATCTCAAGGTCCACCGCATCATACTTGCAGGCGTCCTTACAGCGCTGGGCGTCGTCAGTGCCGACAATTTCCGGTGAAATCACGAAACGGGCCGGAAATGCCATTTCAAAGGGCAGATAAGCACCTTTGACTTTCTTCATGCCGAAGTCAAACTCGCTGTCTACCTCGGTTTGGCTGGCCTCGGCGCAATCCCCGCAACAGGTGCAGTTTTCGTTCACATATCTGGGAGCGACCTTGATGGTCACATCATAATTGCCGGGCGTACCGTCAACCTTTTCGACCTCCGCCAGGGTTAATACCTTGATTCTGGGATTATCCTTGATACGCCTGTAATTGATCTCAAGGCCACAGGTCGGTGGGCATAGTTTGGGAAAATATTGATTGAGTTGCGCTACCCGTCCGCCCAGAAAAGGATTTTTTTCCACTAGGAAAACTTCGTACCCCACTTCGGCCGCTTCCAGGGCCGTGGTCAGGCCGCTGATACCGCCGCCAACGACTAAAATGCTTCCACTAGTAGGGGCTGCTGTTTCTTCTGTCATGCTATCCCTCCATGCAGTTTATAATTTCGTATTAACTATCAATAGACTTAAAGGTTCTTATTTTGAATATCTGGATGCTTAAATGCTCTATGGCTTAACAGTCATAAAGCCCTTAAGCCTGCAGACAGACACAGTCGATCTTAATAAAAACCTCCAGGTGTCAAAGGTCAGAACACCTGGAGGCTTTATGTCATCGACAATACGTCATAGTCGAGTTTCCGTTAATCTTTGAATATCTTAATATAGTCTTTTTTGTAGATATCCCATTTCTGCTCTTTCGGATCAAATTTGGAGTTCACAAAGCAGAACCAGTTCTCATCATCCTGACCCGGATGGTCGGCTTGATAGTAGAAGCCGGGATAGCGGGTTTCTTTGCGGAACTGGATGTGCCGCAGATGCGATTCCACCGTCCAAATGCGATGGATGATCTCCCAGGCACGCATGAGCTCGTGCAGGTCACCGGCGGCCAGTTTTTCACAGTCTTCCCGCATTACTGCCAGCAGATCCATGACAATCTCCAGGTTCTTGCTGGTGGTCTGGTAGAAGGTGGCCGTTCCAGCACCGTACTCGTGGGTGGCCTTCATCATACGGTACATCATGCCATTGGGTTTGATGTAGTTTGGGTTGAAATCCACATTAGTGCTGAAACCTTCATTATCCAAAAAGGTACGAACCGGTTTGTAAACCAGGTCGACGATTTCCTCGTTGCTCTGAGCGAGGGTTGGCGAATAATCGGCGTGGTCTTTGGCGTAGCGGACCAGTTGTTTGGCGGCCATCCGGCCTTCAGCATGAGAACCGGAGGAAAACTTGTGGCCGGAGCAACCAACACCGTCACCGGAAGTAAACAGACCGTTGACCGTGGTCATGCGGTTATAGACCTTACCGTTGTCAGCCTTGATCTTGTAGGCATCCGGCACCCAATCCAGATCCGGGCCGGAGGTCCACAGGCCGCAGCAGCCGGAGTGCGATCCAAGCAGGTACGGTTCTGTCGGCATAACCTCGGAATTTTTCTTTTCAGGCTCGGTATCGGTTGCGCACCACAGGTTGGCCTGACCGCAGGTCATATCCAGGAAATCTTCCCAGGCTTCGGATTCGAGGTGCTTGAGCTCTTTTTTGTCCATGGTCTTGCCAAGCTCTGCCAAGGCAGTCACGGTATCCATCATGATCGGTCCGCGACCTTCCTTCATCTCAAAGAGCATCAGATGGTTACGCAGACAGGTCGGGGTGATGGCAGCAGTGCCGTAAGGGGCATAGCTTTCGAGTTCTTTTTTGGCGGCCTCACTGGCTGCAAAATTTTCGCCCAGACCATTGAGGGTTTTGGCCTTAAACAGCAGAAACCATGCGCCCACCGGACCGTAACCGTCTTTAAAACGCGCCGGGGTGAAACGGTTTTCCATCATGGAAAGTTCGGCCCCAACTTTCATGGCCAGGGTGTAAGTCGAGCCTGAGTTCCACACCGGGTACCAGGCGCGGCCTTTGCCCTCACCCACGCTTCGCGGCTGATAGATATTTACCGCACCGCCGCAGGCCACCATCATGGATTTGCATTTGATGATGAAAACTTTGTTTTCACGGACGGAAAAACCGACGGCACCGGCGATCTGGTTTTCATTGTTGGCGTCCAGCAGCAATTCAACGATAAATACCCTTTCCAGAATGTTTTCTTCACCAATGGCCAGCTTGGCGGCTTCGGCAACGATTCGTTTGTAGGATTCGCCGTTGATCATAATCTGCCATTTACCGGTACGCACCGGGGTGGCACCTTCTTTCAGCGTGCCCATTTTTTGACCTTTTTTACCGTCCAGGGTTTTTCCCTCTTCGGATTTTTTCCAAATCGGCAGTCCCCACTCCTCAAACAGGTGGACAGAGTCATCCACGTGGGTACCCAAATCAAAAATCAGGTCTTCACGGACAATGCCCATCAAATCGTTTCGAACCATGCGCACATAGTCTTCCGGCGAATTTTCACCAACATAGGTATTAATAGCGGAAAGACCCTGAGCAACCGCACCGCTTCTTTCCAGTGCGGCCTTGTCCACCAGCAGCACACTCTGGTCATCGGACATCCATTTTTTAACTTCAAACGCGGCCCCGCAGGCAGCCATGCCGCCACCGACAATCAAAACATCAACTTCTCTTTCTTCGACTTCCGGGTCCCTTACAGCCTTGAGTTCACCCAAAGGTTTGTTTGGTAATGCCATATCGCATCCTCCTTAAATTACATATTAAATTTTAATTATTGTAACAAATAGTTTCTTTAGCCGGATCTTTGGATTTAAGCCAATTGTCCAGCATCAGGGGTACGTAGTGCGGCGCCGTCTGCTTCTTCGGTTGACAGCAGCTCGCCTTCGAGATCCTGACCTTTTAGGTCTTGATACGCATTGGCCTGTCCTTCGGGGGTCGTCCGGATGGGGAACTTAAAGCGTTTGATGAGGCCGTTTCGGAACTTGCAGGTCCACATGACATCCTCGGTACCGAGCATCGGCATGACACTGCTTCCCAGAGGAACAAAGTCCGCATAGCCTCTGACTTCGATAGCTTGGGTGGGGCAAATTTTAACACAGGAAAAGCATTCCCAGCATTGATCGGGCTCTTGGTTGTAAGCCTTCATCTCATTGGGTTCTAGTACCATCAGATCGTTGGGGCAAATGTACATACAAGCAGTTTTATCCCCGCCCTTGCAGCCGTCGCATTTTTCATCAATTACGAAACTTGGCATTTAGTATACCTCCTAAAATTTGTTAACTTACATGTTGTTTCTTTTAACCTACCAGTTAGTGATCAAAAAAGTTCCTTTACTAATTTGCACCTCCCTTCATAGTGTTTACCCAAAAAATGAACGCTTGGGCTGATTTTGACTTTATATCTGGGCTTTTTTTGGCGATAACAACCGGAACCCAACCGGTTAAACTCATAGATGATCATCGACCCATAACGCTATATTTCCTATAAATTCAGTGTGATACGAATGTATAAGGGGCAAACAATATCATCCAGCTTTAGCCTTGTCAAGTATTTTTAACCAAACGAAATGACAAAAAATAACCCGCCTTTCATCCGGTTCGTGTACCTTACAACATCTGGCTAGAGAGCTGGAACTTGCCACCATATGTAGTGTAATGTTGAAACGATTGTCTATTCAATGAATGGGACCCTTGATACAACTGCAAAGATGGGATAAAAGACAGATTGCAGACAAGATTACCGGAACTAGCGTCCGTGGTACTGGGTATAGTAGAATAATTCCTAATCAGGATAAACCGGCCTCCGGCTCGGAGATCTGAACCTACGGCTCGGAGAGAAATAACAAATGACAAGCACCAAATTACAAATAAATTCCAAAACACAATATCCAAATCTTCAATAAAATCAAACGCCAATTGTTTGAGATTTTGAATTTCGGTTATTGTGTTTTGCCCTTCGACCTGGCTTAGGGTGGTGGTGAGTCCTTCGACTCTGCTCAGGACCGTGAGCCTGTCGAATGGCTTGCCGAACCATTTGGGACTGGAAATTTGGAATTTCTTATACTGTAATTCGGCCGCAGGCACCGTACCATTTTACGCTTCACACAACATTTTAAACCTTATGCTTCCTACAACATTTCATCAGTCAATGCCCGATAATGAGCTATTATGGAACCTGATCTAACTCCGATATCGTTGCAGGAGTCATTTTGCTTTTCATGTTCACCGGCTGTGCCTTGTTTTAACGAGTGTTGCCGGGATTTAAATCAATTATTAACGCCCTATGACATCCTGCGATTAAAAAACCACCTTGGACTGCCATCCGGTAATTTCTTGCGACAGTATACATCTGTTCACATTGGTCCCGAATCAGGCCTGCCTATTGTAACCTTGAAACCAAGGGATTCCCACAAATTAATCTGCCCCTTTGTCACGGATGCCGGTTGCCGGGTATATGAAAATCGTCCGTCTTCTTGCCGAACTTATCCGCTGATGCGAGCCGTCGCCCGATCGAGATCGACCGGTGAGATGACAGCACAGTACGTGGTCTTGAGGGAATCTCACTGCCTTGGTTTTGAACAGGGCCCAGCCCGGACACCGCGGCAATGGACCGATGAACAGGGGTTGGCCGTTTACAATGAGAACAATGATAAACTCATGAGGATAATCAGCCTGAAGAACCGACGGATTGCGGGCGCACTGGACCATAAATCCGGACGACGATTTCATACCGCACTATATGACCTGGATAATTTCAGATCGCAACTTCAAAATACGGACCTATTGGCTAATTTTGAGGTAAGTTCCAGAATCATGGATGCGGCATTTAGGGATGATGTCGCGTTGTTGGATCTCGCAATTCAATGGGTGGAACATAATTTCTTTAACCCGGAACAAAGCAAAAGAAAGGCTGAAATTCAATGAGCGATATTTTTATCAGCTACGCTCGGGAAGATCGAAAAAAGATAGAAGCGCTGGCCAAGGGGTTTGAAAGTAAGGGCTGGTCAGTCTGGTGGGATCGGAAAATTCCGCCCGGAAAAACGTTTTCCCAAGTGATTGTAGAAGAACTTGCAAAGGCACGCTGCGTCGTGGTGGCATGGTCAAAACAATCAGTGAAAAGTAATTGGGTACAAGAAGAGGCAGATGAGGGACTTAACAGAGGAATTCTGATACCGGTAATAATCGAAGACACTCTGCCTCCAATGGGGTTTCGTCGCATTCAGGCGGTAGATCTAATCAAATGGGATCCGGGCAAAGCATCTCAGAACTTTCAACTTTTAATCGATTATGTGGCTCAAATCCTCGATCAACCGCCATCCACCAAAACACCTGCTCCTCAGCAAGCTGAAACAGAGCCCCCTTTGTCGGATATCTCAGCAAGGCCTCTTTCTTCGAAAAAAATTGGACAATCAGAGTTAGCATCTATTTTGGAAAAACATGCCAGATGGATTAAAAGTGGATCCGAGGAAGGTCAGCAAGCCGATCTTGCAAATGCCGATTTATCAGGGCTCGATCTGACAAATGCTGATTTAGCCCAGGCCGATTTGACGGATGCAAATTTAAGCAAAGCCGACCTACACAGTGCCAACTTAACCGAGACGATTCTGACAAGAACCAACTTTGAAGACAGCAATCTAAGCAATGCCAACCTCAAAGATGCCCTACTCCTTGAAACCTATTTCAACGGCGCAAACCTGGCCGGCGTCAGTGGACTGGAGGATACAAACCTATCTGGTGCTGACTTTGAAAGCGCCAGGGGGCTTCTCAGTACTAATTTTGCGCGTTCCGATCTCACCAGGGTCAAGATGCCAAAAAATATCGGCAATTTTAATACCTTGAAACTTATAGAGGAAGCATCCAAAAGTTCACAAAAAATTTTTTATGCCTTAATTATCGTAGGTGCATTTTCCTGGGTAATTATCGCAAAAACCTCCGATGTCGGGCTATTTACGAATACGTCTTCGATGTATCTGCCGCTGGTCGGTGACCAATTTCTGACGCAGCCTTTATACATGGTTGTACCCTTAATCCTGATATCCATCTATGTATTCTTCCATCTCTATATGCAGCGCAATTGGGAAAGCATCGGTACCCTGCCGGCAATATTCCCCGATGGAACATCATTGCCCAAGAAGTTGCATCGTTGGTTTTTGAATTGTTTTGTCCGCCGTAATTTCAGGATTTTGAAAAAACAGCGTTCGATAATTGCCAAATTGGAAGAAGAATCGGCAATTCTGATTGGATGGTGGGCCGTTCCGATGACGCTGATGGGGTTTTGGATAAGGTATCTTCCGCGACGCGATTGGATCGGCACTGGACTTCACATCACATTTTTATTTGCTGCCCTCTCAGCCGCTCTCGGTTTTTATCAACTATCTGTAAACAATTTAAATGGCGCCGCTAACCGTCGCTTTGGTTTCAAGAGCGTCTGGCGCGTTAGAAAATTTCGCTATGGCCTCATTCTTGGAACCGCGGGAATCCTTATGTGGGTTCTTTCCTATGGTGCAATCAACGGGATTCGATCCGATCAGCCCGATTTCACGAACATAAAAAGCACCGTTCCTTGGCTCTTTCTCAAGCTTGGCTACGATGTATTCGCAGATATCAGAGAGGTCGATGTTTCTTCCAGGCCAGGGGATTTCTGGAGAATCGAAAATGAACTAGATCGGATAAATTCCGTTACAGGTGCGTTTCTTAAAAAGAAAGACCTGAGATATGCAGATATGTTTCGATCGTTTCTCGCCAAAGCAATTCTCAGACGGACAAACATGGAGGGTGCCAGGCTTAGAAAAGTCAATTTTCAAGCTGCCGACATGAGACAGGCAAATCTTCAACACTCGGACCTCACAGGGGCTAACCTTAAGGGTGCAGACCTCAGGGAAGCCAACCTGATGAATGCGCTTCTGGTCGGTGCACATTTCCAAAATGCAAACCTCGGAATGGCGATATTTTCTGGCGCAGATTTAGAGGAAGTCGATCTCCAGGATGCGGATCTGCGATGCGCCAATCTAGCGGGCGCAAAAAATTTGACGGCCACGATGTTGGCTACCGTAAAAACCCTTTATAAGGCAGATCTCGACGCGATCCTACTAAATGAGATAGAAAACAAAATGCCGCATCTCTTGGAAACACCGGCGGAACAGTGGGTTGAATTAAATGCAAGAAAGAGGTGTCCATAAAATTCAGAACCACTGCCATGTCATTTTCTCCTATGCAGCTCAAATGTCGGTGATCGTGACAACAGTACTGGAATTCGGGCGAATTGCTCTGAATTTTATTTCTTATTTTTTTGGCTCTATCAACAAAACTGCTTTAAATCACCAATAGTCAATTTCGGCCTATCCGGGTCAATCGAATCTGTTTGCTTTTCTGACCCCACACAAAGACGCTCACCCATTCAAATCCAAATTTCATCAATTGGACATCATCCGATTTCAGTTTTTTGAGCAGCGCGGATTTTACTTTATACCGTTTTAGAAAGCTGCTTTGAAATACAAAATCCCGGAATCGGTCGATGTTATAAGTGGCCATGAAAGCCATCTTCGCCTTGGGTCCTTCAGAGCCTTCAATCCCCCAGGGATCTTTTTGAAACAGCCGCTTGAGTCCTCCCCACCGAATCGTCATTTGGTGGTACAGTTCGGCCTCCTGGTCCCGGGTCCATTCAGCTAGGGTCCATTCTTTTTTTTCGAACTGCCCCTGACAAAAATCCGGTGGTCTGAAAAAATGAAGGGGTCTATCCTTATTTCGATCGGCATCGTACAGCATTCCCTGCTCAATGGGAAATGTTCTGCAGGTATCCGGCCGGTCCGGATACACCCTGCAGCCGGATTCGCTCAAAAACGGGCAGGTTTTTTGCGGGTTCTCGGCCATGCGCAACAACACATCCGGAAAAAAATTGCCGGGTCGCATCACGATATCGACATGTCGGTCCAGAAACTCGTCTGAGGAAAGGCCCAAAGCGTTTTTCAACCGGAGGACATCGTATGGATACAAAAAAAGGTTCAAATTGCGGCAGCAGCGGTTAAAGCAGGCAACTTCCGGATGACAGCGAAAACAAAAGGTGTCGTTTTCCTTGATTCGTATCCCGGGCAATTTATCGATATCTTCAATTTCAATGGGTTTCATAGCCTATAGGATGTCTGGTTTAGCGCATGGCGTTTTTGTTGAGTATTTACTCAGAAAGTCTTATACCATCAATGAAATAAAACTAAAACGCTTTTCGCCCATGACAACTCCTTCCCACCCCCAAAAATATCACCGGCCTGGTCATCGCACTGCAATTCACCAATGCCAAGGGCCGTCTTCAGGAAGTGCAACGTAAAATACGTGGCCAGTTAAGGGCTGAGCAAAAGCAGCAGGTCGATCTCGGTATCAAAGTCAAACCGAAGCAGGCCAGGCAGGTCCGCAGTAAAGTTATAGCTGCGCGTATCGCCAAGTGATACCGTGCGATATAGTGTCATAATGTCTTTGTCAAATGAAGTATCTTGACAAAAGTTCCAGACATACAATTTCACGACATTACCTATATTTCGATTTATCTTTTCAATTGACACACTATTTCAGAGTTTATAGATATAGATTGTCGTTAAAAACTATTCTATCAGTGGAGGTAGCTATGAAAATTTTGGGGATTTCAGGCAGCACCCGGAAAGACGATGTATCCGGGACATCAAAGCTCGTCAAAACCGTGCTCGAAAATACGGAATGTAACTATGAACTCGTTTCTCTAAGAGGAAAAAAAATAGCGGGATGTATCGCCTGCTTAGGGTGTGTCAAGGATAATATCTGCAAAGTGCAAGACGATATGGTAGACCTGCGCGCTAAAATTGTTGAGGCGGATGCCTATGTCATTGGCGCTCCCAACTTTTATTCGGCCATGAATGCCATGACCCATGCGTTTTTAGAACGATGGTATCAGTTTCGGCATCAGGAAGGCAACACCCTTTGGGGTAAGTTGGGGGTCGCCATCGGTGTAGGCGGTACCAGCGGTCAATACCCGGCTGACGAGATTGAAAAGCTCTTTCTTTACAGTTTCGTTGAAACCGTCGCCAAGGTAACCGGTCAGGGCGCTGCCTCCTGTTTTTCCTGCGGCTATGGCGAAACTTGTAAGGTGGGCGTTCCCACCCTGCTCTATGGCGAAGGTGTCAAAATCACGACGGATATGATTCCGGATGTGACCAAACAGTCGGATGTTATCGAATCGGCCACGGCCGCCGGCAAATTGTTAGGTCACCGCCTACGGAATGGACATGATCGTATGGCAGTCACGCAGAAGATGCAACAAAATTTGATGTCCATGTTTAAGGAATCAGCCTAGCAATCAGAAATCACACTATGTAGAAAAACAAGTCCTAAACAGCACAGCCACCGACTATGATAACAGCAGGAATATCTGGCCTGGTTTAACAATGCCCGGCAATTGTCAAAAGTGACAATTTACGACACCAAAGACACGAAATTTTAATAACAGAGATTTATTGTTTGTGTCTTGGTGACTTCGTGGCGATTATTTCTATTTATCCGGGTCAGGATTTTAAGGTAGCGTCCGTATCGACGATTTTCTTTTTCAGCGGAAGCGCTTCTATTTTCTGCCAATCCAAAGATTCTGCCGTCCATGAAAATAATTCCAATGGCCCATACTTTAAGTTTACGGTCAAACTCTTGGGCTTGAGGGATGTATTAAACTGCATAAAATCCCGGACGATCACAAAGGTATTTTGTCCGTCCTTGATATCAGCGCAGACAGTGATAAAATCGTCTATATTTTTTATCGACCGCCCATCGAACTCGGTGATAATCACTCTAAAAAACCGATTCTTTTTGTCTCTGTATCCAAGCTGTGAAAAACTGCTGCCGTCCGCCGCAAAAGACATGTTGATGCCATCGCCGGCAAAATCGTAGATCCGTCGAAGTTGGGGCGTAATATTATGAAAAATGCCACCGGCAAAACGCACAAAGCGACGGATTTTCTTCTTTTCGATATCCTCGACATGGACCTCGATGCGAAGCGGCTGGCCGGATCGGAAAATATCAATCTCCACCGTCTGCCCAACGTTTTCATCCAGCAGTGCATCGAACAAGTAAAGATTGTCATTTAACAAATTACCTTCGAGCTTGTAAATGATATCGCCCTGCTTGAGTAGCTTCTCGCTGGATGAACGCGGGATCAGAGACTCTATCTGTATCACTTTGGGGGTACCTTTGCCGAAGGGTCTCATTTCGGCGGCGATTTCTTTGGGTAAGCGATAATGCCGGATGGCTTCCCCCATCGTAATTAACTTTAAGTCGACACCGATCTCGCCTCTTTCAATAGGGAGGTTGTTTTTGATTTTGTGTAGAGCATCCAATAAATAATCGATGGGCAATTCAAAATCCGACGTGCGGGTCCCCCGGGAATGGATGCCGACCACTTTTCCCTTGGTATTCCATACCGGGCTGCCGCTGGAACCGCCGGCGCTGTTGAAGGTCGTATGAATATAGCTGGAATGGCGCTCGCCTTTGTTGATATTTACATTTGCCACAGTGCCGAATTTGACGGAATATTCCTCCCTCTCGTTATTACCGATAAAAAGCAGCTCGTCACCCATGGACAAGTCGTTCCAAGAACCGCATTCAACGGATTGTAATTTGAATTCCAATTTCTGCGGATCAAGTTGATAAAATCCAAAATCATGCACGGGGTCGAAATATAATTTTTTGGCTTGGGTAAAACTCCCATTATAAAAATTGATGCGGACATTTGACGGACTGATGCCCGTTACATGCGCATTGGTGGCAATGATACCTTTCTCGGCATCGATAATGAAACCTGTACCATAGGATTTGCCTTGCTTCTCCGTTTCGAAAACAATTTCAGAAGACCGCTCGATGTTGACGACCGTGGGCTTGAGGGCTGCTATTTTTTCCGTCCAGTCATGCTGGGCGTACCCTTGCAAAGCTTGAAAAAACAGAATTGCAATCGTTAATATTATAGTAATTTTGGTTCTCATTTTTTCCTTTGCCTTTATAATTCAGTGGCCCTTGATCGGCCACATCATCATTTTAGTCGGTTTAATCAGCGACTACCAGTAGAGCTCGAGGTTTGAAAATGGCGCCTGGAAGGGGCCGGGGCCACCTTGCTGGCGGCCGCTGATTGTTAAGATCATTGCATTCCGAATAAAAATCAAGTTTTTTCAATAGGTTGATAACAACTTGGTGTTCGAAATGATTCTATTTCGTATCCTCAAATGCAAAAAACATGCAAAATCAAATAGTTACGATCTGTCCACGTAATATCAATAGGTTATCCCTTAAACTGGAACCAATATCACCGATTTTTGTGAATTCAATTACATAAAACTGGGAAATCTACTTCCTAATATACCATATTTTCGTCGTCGTTGGCATTTAAGATTTGTTGTCAAATCAAGCAGGTCCTAAAATCTTTCAATCCGTGAATACGCGCAACCATATTAACCTTGACAACCAACCCCGCTTCAGCTATCCGGAATGGTGTTGTTTGTGCAGATACCTGCCTTAATAATTTTAAGATAGGGGTACCTAAACCGAGCGGTTTCAGGAGGATTCATCTTTTAAGGGTCTTTAACCGAAGACTCTTAATTCTACTCTGTCAGATTTATTTTTACTTCCATGATTAATTATAACATATTGATATAGCTAATAAAAGAATGACTAAATTGAACTAAATTGCCCAAAATGCCTAAAATTATGGAAACGCTTCGCTCCATCTGTTTTTATATAATTGACAGAATACCGCAATTTTAGCTCATTTTAGTTCATTTTGAATTTTAGTTTATTCACCCTCTTAACTATAACTATCTGAATTTGATACGAAATAATTTACAATTATAATTTGACAAAGCAGAGTTAACGTTGAACCACTTAACCCCGGGGGTATATCATGTCCGAGAAAACCGATCTTCCGAATGTTTCCATGGCCAACACCAAGAAAGAGCTCCTGGAGGCCTATGAAGATGCAAAAGAGCGTTTCGAAAGTCTGAGCAAGGATTTGCTGGATGCCGAAAAGGCCCGTAAACGGCTGGAAAAAAAAGTGGCGGCGGCGACGGCCGATTCCCAGGCAGCACAGGATCCGTTGAAGCGCCTCCATGATCTGCGGGGTGCCATCAGCCGTGAACTGACCGGACTGGCAGAACGTTTCGAAACCGAAATTGAGACTTACCGAAAGATCCAGTCTGCGATCGAAGCTAAAAAGGAGGAGCTCAACACCATTTACGAGGTGGAAACGGCTGCCTCTGACCTGGCCGCTCTGATCGACGCCCAAAGGGTGAAGAAAGAGCGATTCGAGCGGGAGATGCAGGATCAAAAGCAGGCATTCGAAGCAGAGATGGCGGACACACGCACCCAGTGGCAGCGTGAAAAGGTTGATCGGGAGCGACGCATTAAAGATCAGGCTGAAGCCCTCGACAAGCAGCGCAAAAGGGAGAAGGAGGAGTATGAGTATAACTTTGCGCGGGATAAGGCCCAGCGTAAAAATACCTTGAATGACGAGTTGCAGGCGCTTGAAAAGGAGCTCATCGTCAAGCGAAGCGAATTTGAAACCGACGCTCAAAACCGAACGGCCGAGCTTGACGCCAGGGAAAAAGCGATTGCAAGCCGTGAAAACGATATGGAAAGCCTTCAAAAAGAGGTGGAAAGCTTCCCAAAACGCAACGAAACCGCCGTTCAAAAAGCGGTGGCCGATACCACGGAGCGTCTTACCAAAAATTTTAAGAGTGACCAGGCGCTCATGGAAGCCCGTTTCGAGGGCGAAAAAAACGTTCTTATGGGAAAAATCGAGGCCCTTGAGAAAACGGTTGCGTCACAAGCGGCACAAATCAGCGATCTGGCCAAAAAGAATGAACTGGCCTACGAAAAGGTCCAGGATATCGCCAACCGCGCTGTCACTTCCGCTCGGCGAGAAATTTATTCAGTTCCGGTCCAACAATCCAGCGTTCCGGTGCGTGATGACAGCCAAGGCGGACAATGAGGCGCTTATATGAAAATTAGTGAGGCCAGACATCGAACTGCAGTACCGCCTATTAATTGGGTATTGCATTCAATGAGCGTTTAAAGTGTTCAGCGTTCAGTGTTCAGGGATTCAGCGCGGTTAGAATCATCCCTCACTGATGAAACCTCATCGCCAGACTTTGGGGGAGTTGGTTTCGTAAAAACTTTCGAACTCGTCATGCTGGACTTGATCCGGCATCAAGATTATTCTGAAGTTACTGGATTCCGGCTACCGGATCGAGTCTGGCACAAGCCTCGCCGGAATGACG
>JASFFJ010000010.1:0-29677 GCA_050124355.1 Desulfobacterales bacterium
GCAGTCGCATGATAGCGATCCTGCCAGAAAGCACCTTTTCTGCCCTTGCGGCTATTGAATTCCTGACCCGTTTTTCCGGCGATCAATTGAATCGATTTCGGAATCGTTTCATTCCCGTTTCCGGTATCATAGATAAGAAGGTGAATATGATTCGACGTGACTGTAAAATTCAGAACGCAGAGCCCGAAGCGTTTTTTGGCCTCAAAAAGCCAGTACATCCAGCGCTGTTTATCCTTTGCAAACTTTAGAAGAAATTCCCGTTTATGACAGCGATGGGTCAGGTGTCAGGCATATCCGGATATAAAGTGTCGATTCGCTCGGGCCATTTACTTCCATTTTGCATTAAAAACAAATTCGTTGTGCCTTTTTAGGTCTTAAAACAGTGTTTTCAGCCTCAAAAAATACCTTTTAAAGCTTTTTAAGGCTCTCTTTTTAAAACTTTTCCACGAATTATCAGCCTGTTAGCTTGGTCCGACCCGATATCATTTGCTGTCTTTTTCAGGTTCTTTTCTTTTAACAGCCTCCGCAGATCGGCGATATGCCTTGCCGGATAAACTTTGGTGGGGCACACGCGGCTGCAATTCACGGCTCTTTTGCACAGCTGCTCACCGCGCTGACCGCCGGCGATTGACAAAAGATCTTCTGAATCTTGCGGAGATTTCTTCAGCTCGTTGTTCAGAGCGGAAAGTGCGGCGGGTCCCAAGAACGCGTCGTTGTTATGGGTGACCGGGCAGGCCGAGACGCAGGCACCGCATTCGATACAGTTTTCAAAGCGGGTAAAATGGTCGATACCGGCCGGGGGTTGGGTGGATTTTATTCCTTCAGATCGTCTGATGTAACCCCAGTCTTCTGAGTAGTCTTTATAGAAACGGGTTACATCCACTACCAGGTCTCCGATAGTTTTGAAACCTGCCAGGGGAGTGAGGGTGATGATATCTTCTTCCATGTCTGCGACCCTAGTAATACAGGTTAACTTCTCCTCTCCGTTGATTCTGCAGGCACACGTACCGCAGGAGGAATGATGGCAGGAGTGGCGGTACATCAGGGTATTGTCCTGCTCGAGCCGGATTTTTTCAAGAGCGTCAAGCACACTCATCTCCGGCTCAACTTGAAGGCAGAAATCCTGATAACGGGGGGGATCGATCCGGTTCGGTTTGTAGCGCAGGATTCGGATTGTAACGGTTTTGGGAGTAGATTGATTGGATTCCATTTTTAATTACATTATTTTGACAGGATTTACAGGATCAACTGGATTTTTTATTTGGATCACCTACAAAAGAGTTGTGTAATCTAATAGAATGAGCAGATGATCCCCTCAGTGTTCGGTAAACTAATAAATCTATTAACCGCAGACACACGCAGACAATCCGCGGACAAAAGCCTCATGCCTTTCAGGCAGAAGAGCAGATCGGTTCGCGTAGCGATTGCTAGTTTTGCCTCCGAAGGCCTGCCGGATCGAAGTCTAATCTCGGAGGCAAAAGGTCTGCGTCCGTCCGCGTATGTCGAACGAGCAAAGTGAGTGAGCGGTTCATTAAAACGCTATCGGTTATTTATTAGGTTTTTAGTCCATGCGTGTCCGTGTGAGTCTGTGGCTGAATATAGACCTATTTATAATAACGTCGGTAGTGCAACAACTTCTCGGTTGCCGTTTTACAGGAAATATTCCTGCCTGTTTTGCGGCAAATCAGATCTGCCGCTTTTTCGGCCATGGCCCGCAAGGTGGTGGCCTTACCGCCGATAATCGATACCATTCCTTCCAGGTTGTCCCTTTGTTTGTGATCATAACAGTCAAAGGTGCGGCTGATTAGCTGGGGCTCCTTGGCCTGCTTTTGCTCGATCAGAGGCCGCGAGGCACTCCAGACCGATCGAATAACCTTTTCTTTGACTGCCGGGACCATTTGTGCACAAAGATCGATGATTTTTTGAACATGGTCCGACGGCGATTCAATTCTATCCGGATCTTCTGCCAGCCAGAGAGTGGTTCCCAAAACCGAAAGTCCGCGTTGGGGAACGATGATATCGCCTTCGCCGGCTTGGTGAAGCCTGTTGATAACCATATCCGTCAATCGGGGTTCGACGGCCACCATAATCCCGGGCCCCGGCTGAATCGGCAAAGGGATATCCGCCAAGGCGCAAATTTTGCCGGCCCAGGCACCGGCCGCATTTACAAATAAATCTCCAGTGACATCGTATTCGCGGTGGGTCTGATGATCGAAAATGCGAACTCCCGTGATAGCGCCGTCAGATTTTTGAAAACCGACGGCTTGGGAAAAGTTGTGAATCCTGGCGCCGTTGGCTTTAGCGGTGGCATAAAAATGCAGCGGGAGCCGCCAGGCATCCAGGGTGGCATCGGGCACCCGGACGGCTGCTTTCAGATCCGGATTCAGTGCCGGTTCAATGGCCATGGCCTGGGCGGTGCTAAGTTCTTCCGTAGGAATCTCAGCTTGTTCGCATTTTTCCAAGAATGCCGGCCGGTAATCCATATCGTTATCATTCAACGCCACGAAAAGGCCGTCGTTTTGTTCGATTGCCTCGGGGGCGATGCGACGCAGGATGTTGTTTTCCTGGATGCACTCACGGGCTGCCTCCGGATCGTCTACCGCATAGCGGCCGCCGCTGTGCAAGAGTCCGTGGTGCCGGCCGGTGGCGCCGGACAGCAGCTCGCCGCGTTCAAACAGCGAGACCTCAAATCCCCGTAATACCAGGTCGTGAGCCAGGGCGGCCCCGGTGCCTCCGCCGCCGATGATGACGATGTGTTCCATTTCTATTCTATTAACGATAACTTGCTCCACTGGACCAGGTCAGAGATCATTGACTCTGCCTGTAACTGTTCAAGAGAGCGATGGAGTATTGGAGTACTGGAGTGATGGTCTATCGCTCATGAACTCTATGCATCTGAGATTTTCGATGTCCTTTGTTTAAGATTGCAGAAGATCGGTTTTGGGTTTTAGTTTTTCCAATACTCCATTACTCCAACACTCCATAAGTACGCTAAGCAGGGCAGAGTGATGGAGAGCCCCCTACTATGGGGCAAATCTAAGCCAGATCCCTTGGCCTGGATTCTTTACCCACTGCCATATGACGCCAAGAGTGCCACCATAAACTGCCACACCTTGCCAAGAGACGGAATATAGAGCCCTTCGTTGGGTGAATGGGGGTCTCTGAGATCCGGGCCAAACGATATCATGTCCATGCCCTCGTATTTATCTCCAATGATGGCACACTCCAGTCCTGCATGGACGGACTTAACGACAGCCTCGCGGTCGAAAACCTGCGTATAAGTTTTCCGGCAGCGCTCAAGCAGAGGGGATTGCATATTCGGTGTCCAGGGGGGATACTCACTGTCGCAGCGGGTGTCTGTGCAGGCAATTGCCGCTGTTGCATTAATGGAATTGGTAATCTCGTCTAACCTGGATTTGGTCAGGCTGCGCTGGCTGGTCAATATATTCAGGGTATCGTCTTTTATCGCAACCGTTGCCAGGTTGTTGGAGGTTTCAACCAGATCGGGGAATACCGCCGACATCCCCATTACCCCATGGGGCAGGGCTAGCAACAGATTGACGACATCCCGTGTTTGCGCCACGCTCAGAGCTGTTTTTTTCTGCGCAGTGGATTCCGCTGTCGTCAGTTTTATGGCTAAATTAGATTCGATGTTGCCAAAATCGGTTTGGACGGTGTCTTCGAATTCGGCAACCATTGCGACTAATTCACTGGTATTGTGGGAGTTACGCGCGAAGACGGCCTCCGCATCCCTGGCAATTGCATTATGAGCGGTTCCACCTTTGATAGATACGAGCTGAAGGTCGCATGCGACGGCTAACCGGTGCAGGGTGCGTGCCAGAATTTTATTGGCGCTGGCCCGTTGCTTGATAATATCGATGCCCGAATGTCCGCCATGCAATCCGCTGATATTCAGATTGAAAAATTGGCTTCCTTCAGCAATATCGGTCAACGTCAGCTTACGGGATATATGGGTGTGTCTTCCGCCGGCGCAGCCGACAGTGAAAACGCCTTCGGTTTCCGAATCCACATTAAGAAGCACCTTACCTTCGATGAATCCGGGCGTGAGCTTTTTGGCACCGTTTAACCCGGTTTCCTCGTCCACCGTAAACAACATTTCCAAGGATGGATGGGCAACGCTTTCATCGTTCGCCACCGCCATTGCCAGTGCCACGGCAATGCCGTTGTCTGCCCCCAAGGTGGTGCTATCTGCCCGCAGCCAATCTCCATCAATGATATTTTGGATGGGATCCTTGGAAAAATCATGTGTCGAATCAGGCGTTTTTTCACAGACCATGTCCGTATGGCCTTGAATCACAATGACCGGTGCATTTTCATATCCGGGAGTCGCCGGCACTTTGACCAGCAGGTTGCCGGCGGCATCCTTTTTCACCCTGAACTGTTTTGTTTCGGCCCACTGCTTCAGCCACAGACCAATTTGTTCTTCATTTTTAGAACACCGCGGGATGGCATTGATCTGTTCGAAGTAATCCAATATTGATTTTACTTTTTCTTCCATTTAATTTCTCCTGGGTTTAATTCCCCGTAGCTTGCTGCGATAAGAGTGAGTTAAATCCTAAAAACTTGATACTCTGTGGCTTGCCGCGCAGAGATTTCATTTTCCGCTATCGTTTAGCTTCAAACCTCGTTGACTAGTTGACTGGTTGATTAGGTAAATACTGAAATTCATTGCAGTATGTTACGATTGTTGAAATATCAAGTGCCCAACAATTCTGCACATATAGGATAGATCCATATCTGCAACCATTTAACCAATCAACCAATTAGGCAGTAGCGTGGCTATCAGGAGTAACCGGATCTGTTTTAGGGATCTTCGGCCGCATTGTCAAGATCTTGATTTTACATATCAACAGATTAATGTTAGAAGATAATGGTTGTCGAAAAATTCCCTGTTTCTCAATGTCGATCAGGGGATTTCCGGTTTATCCGGCAACGGGGAGGAGAAGATGCCGCTTTTTGACCTGACCGAGTTTTTTAAACTTTCATCAGTGCTGAACTACAACCTGAGCGCTGCATCTTTGAGCCGTTACAATGTGTTGATGTATATCATCGGCAATAGGCGTCTGGATGCCGACGAGAAGAAAGACCGTGAACAAAAAGGTATCCTGATGGAAGCCCTGGGGTATTTGTTCAAAGTATACAGTCAGAAACGGCGGCGTTTAGGCCCCATGGCCGTTTTACATCCCCTGCGGACTGCGGCCCTGTTTACGCGCTCCCACGGCGATACCAATATGATAGACCTGCTCACCTTACTGTTTCACGATATTCTCGAAGACATCAAACCGGTAGACTACCAGGTAAGGCAATGGGCATCCATGGAAGACCAGTTATACAGACTCATGGAACGTCTGGACACCGAAGATGAATCCAGGCTGGTGATGCGTCTTACCTCTCTGACCCGCGTTGAAAATGAATCCTATTATCAGTATATCGGTCGGCTGTTGAATAATACCCAAAATTATCCCGAAATTGTTGAGATAAAGCTGGCGGATCGATTGGATAATACCTTGGATATGCGTATTGATCTTGAAGATCCACTCGCCGGCGTCGATTTTTTTGAAACTGTTTTTCAAATCATGTTTGTCAATAATTATCCGGGTTACCGTCCGAAAATGGAACATGCACCGACAACCGCCATCAACGGTGCCAGGCGTTTGTACCAGCTATTTAAAAATGCCGTGCTGTTATCATTGATCCGTCAACAAGTGCCAGCATCGGCTCGGCAGAAATTAAAAATACTTTTCGATGCGTTGTCGGAAGCCGGACTGAAGGAGGCGCAGCGTACATTGATCCATTTATTCGGCTACCATGTTAAGGATTTAGACACCCAACGCGACCTTGTGCTCGAAGCAATGCGATATTGCTACAGCGGCAGAAGCGACCTGGTAACCGTGCCGGACGGCAACAAGTTGTTAGACGGTTTCTTTTCGACATATTTCGGTAACAGCGTAAAGAAAATCCGTCACAAGCAGTTGGACGTTTTGTATCAGAACAAATCCCTGATGCTGGAGGCCTCGGTAGCCTTCATTGTCATATTCTTAAGCTTTCTAAACGATCAAGATTTTTATATCCGGGGAATCAGTGCAGCGGGTATTGAGCCGAGTTAGATTTCAGAATCATGCAATATTTTATCTACGTTAAATTGGGTAACCCGCATTGACGCCAAGTGGTCGGCGATCTCACCGTCTTCGATTTGCAGCTGGTGGTCGATTTTTTTATCCAGCACGGAGTCGCGACCGCGATAGGCGCCCGCTAAATCCGGATCTATTTCAATAGCTTGGTCAAAATCACGGAAGGCAGGAGCAAAATCACCCATCTTTTCGTAGGCCAAGCCACGCAAGTGATAGGCGCGTGCAAATTTCGGGTTCAATCGAATCGCACGGGAAAAGTCAGATATCGCTTTTTTATATTTATTAAGCTTTAAATATGCCGTGCCACGGCCGGAGTAAACCAGCGCATATTTACGGTCGTGTTTTAGAGCCTGTGTAAATAATTTTATACTTGTTTGGTAATCCTTCTTTAGATATGCGGCAGCACCCTCATCAAATAATCTTTTCGCCATGTAATTTTTGGACATGTGTAGGGTCTCCTATCGTAACAGGGAAGAGCCGAATAGGTTGTTACGCACTTGAAATAATAAGCAATCCAACTATAATCATAACAAATTGTAGTCATCCTCTGCAGCTGTGTCAACTGATGCCGGTCGCCTTGGAATATCTCTACCTGTTGGGTTGCCTTTTTTGCATGGTAAGGAAAACGCCTGTCGACGTCGGAAATTATCGCCGGATTCTAAAAAATTATAATTTATTATTTCAGGTAGATGACAGGGCTGGAAGTGTGCTGATCGGCGACATACAGCTTTGCGCTACAGCGAGTGAGTGCTCTCGCGACTTCGTTATACGCCAATTTAGGGGTATTGTTGACCTCGCTTAAATGGGCCAGGATAACATGCTGCAAATTTTCGTGCTGCAATTCCTCGAGCAGGATTTTTGAGGAGGTATTTGAAAGGTGGCCGGTTCTGCCTTTGATTCGCTGTTTCAGGGGCCAGGGGTAGGGCCCGTTTTCCAGCATCTGCGGGTCGTGATTGGCTTCAAGAATCAGCAATGCACAGTGTTTTAAATGCTCCTTGACCATCGATGTTGCGATTCCCAAATCGGTGGCGATGGCAATCGTGGTTCCGTTTTGACCGATGGTAAAACCAACCGGATCTTCAGCATCATGAGATATCGAAAAAGGATGGATGGTCAGATTACTGATGTGAAAGGTCTGGCCGCATTCAATCGATTTGGTGTCATGCAAGCTGCCAAGTCTGGGAGACGCCTGATAGGTTTTTTGATTGATGTAGACGGGCAGCTTGTAACGGCGGGAGAGAATACCGACCCCCTGGACATGATCGGAATGTTCGTGGGTGACAATGATGGCATCCAGATGTTCGGGGTCCAGATCTCTTGAAGCCAATCTACGCTGAAGCTCGACGCCCGATAAACCGGCATCGATGAGAATAGAGGTTTCACCATCGCTGATATAGGTCGCATTGCCCTTGCTACCGCTGGCCAGCATACAAACAGCGAGGTTGTAATCACGAGATTGTCGCGGTTTTTGATCTTTCGATTTCATAAAATTTTAGTATAAATAACGTAAACGGAACAAAATTAAAAGTCAAAAAAGCTATGATCGATTATATGAATCCAGTCAATATTGAAACAAAAATTGTAAATCCGCTTCTGGGTAAGGGCATTCCCCTGCCGTCATACGCCACCGATGGGTCGGCGGCCATTGACCTGAGGGCCTGTCTCAAGGAACCGATCGGCATTCAACCGGGACAAAGCATATTGATTGGCAGCGGGATTGCGATGAATATCAAAGATGCCAACATCGTCGGCGTCATCGTGCCTCGCTCCGGTCTGGGAATAAAAAAGGGTATCGTACTGGCCAATACCATTGGGGTTATTGATTCGGATTATCAGGGTGAAATAAAGATAGGCCTATATAACCGGAGTCAGAACCAATACACAGTAAAACCGGGTGAGCGAATCTGCCAGATGCTGTTTATGCCGGTTATCAATGCCACCTTAAAATTGGTGAAAGATTTCAGCAATACGACCTATCGGGGCAGTGGCGGTTTTGGGCATACTGGTAGGGAATGAAGATTGACGAATGACGAATGACGAATTAAGGATTTCTATCTTTAGTAATCCAATTCTACAATACTCGATATGCCACATTGAACGAAACGAATTAATAAACAGATGAAGACATAAGTCCTTTGATACGAGCTGTCTGGGGTATTTTCAACCCAGAACGTTGAACTCTGAACCGTTTAACCTAGTTATAGGGAGAAACAATGAATGAAAAAGAAAATAACAATTCTCGACGCGCTTTTTTAAAAACCGCCGGTGCCATCGGTGCCGCACCCATACTTGCTTCCCTGGCACCATTCGCCAGAGCTGCCGAGAAGCAAAGTTCAAAATCAATCGACCCCACAATTATACCAACAAGACCGTTTGGCAAAACAGGCGTAAATGTCTCTATTCTTTCTCTCGGTGGCGTGTTGGATGCATCGGACCTGCTAATATTCAGGCAAGCGATGAAAATGGGCGTCACCTATTGGGATACGGCCGATAGCTATGGAGGCGGCAAAAATGAGAAGGCCATCGGCAAGTATTTTGCTAAATTCCCGAACGACCGGAAAAAAGTTTTTCTGGTCACCAAAGCAGCGACGTCCGATCCGAGCAAATTAACTGAAAAGCTGAATGCCTCACTTGAAAGAATGAAAACGTCCTACGTCGATTTGTACTTCATACACTATGTCAAAGATGTGAAAGATGAATTGACAAATGATGTCAAATCCTGGGCTGAAAAAGCCAAAGCCGAAGGAAAGATCCGTTTTTTTGGTTTCAGCACCCATAAAAATATGGAAAATAGTATGCTGGCAGCCGCTAAACTTGGGTGGATCGACGGCATCATGATGAGTTATAACTATAGACTCATGGTAAAAGATGAGATGAAAAGAGCCGTTGATGCCTGTACCAAAGCCGGCATCGGCTTGACGGCTATGAAAACACAGGCTGCATTCTTTGCCTGGTTTTATGCATCTATTGGATCCGAAACGGATGATGCGCTGAATATGACCGAAAGTTTTCTGAAAAAAGGATTTACGGAGGAGCAGGCGAAGTTGAAGATTGTCTGGGAAAATCCCAATATTGCGAGCATCTGTTCAGCCATGCCCAATATGACCATCCTGCAGGCCAATGTCGCCGCTGCCCTGAACAAAACCAAGTTATCCATTAAGGACAAACAGCAGTTTAATCGATATGCAAAAAAAACTGCAGGCGGTTACTGCGCCGGCTGCGCAAATATTTGCGAATCAATGGTGGATTTCAAAGTGCCGATCAGTGATGTATTGCGTTGCTCCATGTACTATCACAGCTATGGAGATCGGGACAAGGCACTGGCACTATTCAATGCACTGCCAGCAGGTGAGATAGAGAATATTTGCCAGACAGACTATACCCGAGCAGAAAAAAAATGCCCTCAAAACATACAGATTGGTAAGGTTTTGAAGTTAATTTACGATGATCTAAGCTAATGGGGGTTCCCAGGTTCTGGGTTTAGGGTTCAAGGTTCAGACCAGCTGCAGGCCAGGTACACCATTAAATCACAAAATATGCGAATAGCGAATGACGAGCGACGAGTGACGAATTAAGGAATTCTTTCTATTTTATTTTTTAAAAGAGCAAAGCGAAGCCTCCGGCTCGTAGGGCTTTTAGCGCCTGCGCCTCGGCCTCCGGCCCATAGGGCACAAGACCTACGCCCCGGTGGGAGAGCGACATCCACAATTCGTAAATCATAAAGCGTCATTCCGGCGAAGGCCGGAATCCAGTAACTTCAGGATCTTCTGGATGCCGGATCAAGTCCGGCATGACGAATTTGTGCCTTTTTGCGAAACCATCAATGTTTGGCAGTTTCAGAGGATAGGAGTTTTGAACCTATGAACGGCTATTGTCAAATAATATCGCTTCGATTTCTTCTTTATTATTATTTACCGGGCCCAGCAGCGTCAATGCCATCTGGCGGGGGTGGAAAAGATCGTTGGCCAGTGCCATGATATCCTCCGGGGTGACCGACTCGACGCTATCGATAATTTTCTGCAACGGAATCTCGCAGCCAAAATGTATTTCGTTTTGGGCGCTACGGACCATTTGATTGTCAATGCTTTCGGAGGCCAGCATGAGACCACCTTTGGTATACTCGATGGCGCCTTTTAATTCTGAGGTATCGACCCGTTCTTTGCGCAGCTTGTGAATTTCATTCAACACCAGCTGGGTTGTTTCCTGCGCTCGTTCGGGTGCGACCCCCACATAAACACCGAACATACCGGTATCCCCGTGGGAAGAAATGAATGAATACACCGAGTAGGCCAGGCCCCTTTTTTCTCGTACTTCCTGAAACAGCCTTGAGCTCATATTGCCACCCAGGATGGTATTTAAAAGGGAGAACGTGTAACGGCGCGGATCGGTGATGGATAATCCCTTGGCACTCAGACAGATATGCATTTGTTCTAATTCCCGGTGGTTGAGGTCCACCACAGAGCAGCCTTGGGGGGTGATCCGCTGCGGTATGCCGTTGCCGGGTAGGATGGTTTCAAATGCCGGTTGCACCAGATCCACCAGATGATGGTGGTCAAGTTTACCGGCGGCTGAAATCACGATGCGCTCGGGCTGATACAGGCGGCTGAAAAACTTTTTTATCATCGGGGCATCGAATTGGATGATGTTCTGCGGGGAGCCGAGAATCGATCGCCCCAGTGGATTATCGCCCCAAAAATTATGACCCGAAAGTACGTGAACGTACTCTTCCGGGCTGTCTTCCACCATTCCGATTTCCTGCAAGATCACTGGCCGTTCTTTATCGACCTCCGCCGGGTCGAATACCGAATTGATAAAAATGTCGGATAGGATATCCACCATGGTTTCCGTATGGGTATCCATAACCCTGGCATGGTAACAGGTGTTTTCCATGGCCGTAAATGCATTGGTATGGCCGCCAATGGCATCAAATTCTTTGGCAATCTGAAAAGCGGACCGTTTGCTGGTGCCCTTAAAAATCATATGTTCGATAAAATGCGAGAGTCCGCTTTCAAGTTCGGACTCATCCCGGGCACCCACATTGACCCACACCCCCATGGACACCGAGCGAGCGTGAGGCATTGTTTTGCTGACAATTCGAATACCGTTTTTAAGGGTAGTTTTATCGACGGTCACCTTTTTTTTCCTCTTCTAGAACGGCTTTGTGGCTCAGCCGAATTTTGCCATCCCGGCTGATTTCAAGCACCTTGACCTTAAGCGTGTCGCCCTCCTTGACGATATCGGACACCTTGGTCACCCGGTGGTGAGCCAGTTGAGATATATGCACCAGACCGTCGGTACCGGGCATTATCTGGACAAAGGCCCCGAAATCCATGATTTTAACAACGGTGCCTTCGTAGGTCGCACCGACTTCCGGTTCCTTGGTAAGGTCTTCAATCATTTTAATGGCGGCATCGCCTTCCTCTTTTGAGATGGCGGCGACTTTAACCACACCGGAATCTTCAATCGCGATATTGGTGTTGGTTTCACTCTGGATGCCTCGAATTATTTTGCCGCCGGGGCCGATGACGTCGCGGATTTTGTCGGGATGGATCTGGATGGTCGTGATGGTCGGCGCATAGGGTGAAATCTCCTGACGGGGTTCGCTCAGCGCTTCGGCCATTTTGTTGAGAATATGCAACCGCCCGTCCTTCGCCTGGGCCAGGGCCTTTTTCATGATGTCTTTGGAAAGTTCAAGGATTTTGATATCCATTTGCAGGGCTGTAATACCTTCCGCAGTGCCGGCCACCTTGAAATCCATATCTCCCGTGTGATCCTCATCTCCTAAAATATCCGAAAGAACCACAATCTGATCGCCTTCCTTGACAAGTCCCATGGCGATGCCGGCCACCGGGGCCTTGATGGGAACACCGCCGTCCATTAAGGCTAAGCAACATGAGCAGACCGTTCCCATGGAGGAAGATCCGTTGGATTCAAATACCTCGGATACCAGCCGAACCGTATAATCAAAATTTTCTTTATCAGGCAGAATTCTTTCGATGGCGCGGGTGGACAATCCGCCGTGACCGATGTCTCGGCGACTGGGGCCTCCAATGCGTTTGACTTCGCCGACGGAATAGGGCGGAAAGTTATAGTGCAGCATAAAGGGACGTAATTCTTCACCGCCAAGGGTTTCGACGCGCTGTTCATCTTGGCCGGAGCCCAGGGTCAGTACGCCGAGGACCTGGGTTTCTCCCCGGGTAAAAAGGGCACTGCCGTGGGGACGCGGCAGGACGCCGGTTTCGCAGTTAATCGGTCGGATTTCATCGAATTGACGACCATCGATTCGACGGCCTTCTTTTAAGATGAGATCCCGGCTGATTTTCTTTTGGAGATCGTTTAGAATGTCGTAAACCTCATCTTCTCGATCGGCATAGGCTTCCCCTAAGCTTTCAAACTGTTGCGCTTTAAGCTCGCGCAACGCACTGTGGCGTTTTATCTTCTCGGGGATTGAAAGCGTGTCGCGGAGGCTAGCCGTGGCCTGGTTTTCCAGTAGATCGGCCAGATCTTCATCTTTTGCGGGCGGAGAATAGGGTCGTTTGGCTGCGCCGTGGGTTTCCTGCAGTTGCAATTGAATATCGATGAGGGGCTGCATGGCCTCATGGGCAAAAAATATGGCCTCCAGCATATCCGCTTCGCTGATCAGGTTCCCGCCGCCTTCGACCATGACGACACCGGTCTTGGAGCCTGCCACGATGATATTGAGATCGCTTTCATCCCAATCCGGGATACCGGGGTTTACCATCAGCTGGCCGTTTAGACGGCCAACCCGCACACTTGCAATAGGGCCGGCAAAGGGGATGTCCGAGATCGTAAGAGCGGCCGAAGCCCCTAACATCGCCAGTGTATCCGGATCATTTTCCTGATCCATGGACAGCACGGTCGCAATTACCTGGGTTTCGTAACTGTATTTTTTAGGAAACAGTGGACGAATGGGCCGGTCGATCAAACGGGCTGTCAGTGTTTCTTTTTCACTGGGTCGGCCGATTTCACGACGAAAATAATTGCCGGGTATCCGGCCGGCGGCATAGATCTTCTCCTGATATTCAACAGAAAGCGGCAAAAAACTCGATGGTCTCTCTTTATGAGCGGATACGGTGGTGACAAGTACAATCGTGTCGCCGTAACGGACCACAACCGACCCGGATGCCTGCTTGGCAACTTTGCCGGTCTGAATGCTGATAGTTTTTCCGCCGATTTCTGCTTTAAGCGTATTCTCCATGTTTATCTCCTGGATTTATGCGACGCTGAATTTTATCTACTTAAATTTATCCAACATTTTCAAACGAATACCGTCAGCCCGTCGCCGGCTGCCGGAGCGCTCGCGGTTTCTCTAATATCGAAATCACTAAAATTCAGATCTACTGTTGTGTCGTAGTATTTAGTGAGTCGGTATATTGATTGGCTGCAACCTGTCGCTTACCTTTTTAAGCCCAGCGTCTCAATGATGGTACGGTACCGATTTACGTCTTTAAACTTAACGTAATTAAGCAGCCGGCGGCGTCTGCCGACCAGCATCAGCAGTCCTCTACGGGAATGATGATCTTTTTTGTGAATCTTTAAGTGCTCGGTGAGATAGGAAATTCGATGGGTCAGAAGTCCAACCTGAACCTCCGGAGATCCGGTATCGGACTCATGCAATTTGAATTTCTCGATCAGTTTTTTCTTATCGCTGGTTGTGAAAGCCACTTTTTTTTCTGCCTCCTCTGTTAATTAGTATCTTTATTCAGCCTGGTTGAATGCTTGATTGTGTTAATTATCGTCATAATTTTGGTTTGTTACCACTTCTTAAACATGAAGCGTTTAATTATTTCCGCCACCAGGACCCTAAGACACAAAAATGGATATCAACCAAAACTTTGCCTTTGTGTTTTAGGCCTTCGTGGCATTATTTTTCCGGCTTAACCGATTTGGCGGTTCTATTGTTTGGAAAACACACAGTGGTACGCCAGTCGGTGACCGGGTTTTTTATATCTCAATATTGCAATAAGATCTCCTTCCCAGTCAACTACTTTTATATCAGAGCCGGCCTGATGGGCTCCGACAATGCTGTTTGAACCGATCAGATCTCCGGTTGAAATCATTTGACCTTGCTGTATTTTTTCAGCCAACCGGGCGTCAGCCCGAAGGTGCGGCATGTCCGGCAAAGCGTCTGCCATGGGAATGATATGCGACACCAACTTAGTGCTGTGTTTCAATGTTTCAAGCTCGGACAGCGATATTGCCTGCTTCAGGGTAAATCCACTGCTTTCAAGCCGCGTTAAAGCGGTGAGATGCCCACCACAACCCAGGGATTTTCCGATGTCGGCACTCAACGTTCGGATATAGGTTCCGGCCGAGCAAGTCACCTCAAAACGAATGAGAGGAAGTGAAATTTCCCGTATGGTGATGTTGTCAATTCGTACACACCTGGGTGGCTTTTGAATTGGTGTGCCGCGACGCGCTAGCTTGTAAAGCGGAATACCTTTGTGCTTCAATGCTGAGTAAACCGGCGGTAGCTGTTTAATGGGTCCTTCAAACTTTCTGAAAACATTGTGTATGGCTTGCGGTGTGAAATCAACCGGTTTGCCGGTCGAAACAGGTGTTCCGGTTAAATCTTGAGTGTCCGTTTCTTCTCCTAATTTGAGCACTCCGGCGTATTTTTTTTTGCCGTGCAGTAAAAATCCTGCAAGCCGGGTCGCTTGATTCAAGCAGCAAATCAGCACTCCTTCCGCAAAGGGGTCCAGCGTACCAGCATGTCCTACTTTTTCGGCCTTGAGTGTTTTTTTAACAAATTTGACAACACCGGCGGATGAGATATTGCCGGGTTTATCGATAACGATAATTCCATTATATTGGCCGCTCTCCATCACAAATCATTGGACAGCGTAATAATTTCGGATTTTAATTTTGCCATGGACATTTCGACCTGAAATCCCGCCGCATTGGAATGCCCGCCACCTCCAAATGCGCCGGCGATGGCCGCCACATCGACCGTTCCATCAGAACGCAGGCTTACATGGAAATTTCGTAACTTATCTGAATTCGTGCCACCGTTGTTTTGTTCTTGGATCAGGGCGGCCACTTTGACATCTTCGATTCGCCTGGCATAATTGATGATGCCGTCGACATCCTCCGGCTGGGTGCCGGTTTCTTCAAACATGGCATTGGTAAGGGTCATCACCGATAATTTACCGTTATCGGAAATCTCTATAGAATCCAGTGCCAGGTTTAACAGTTTTATGCGTCCCAGGGAGTAAGTCCCAAATACCTGCTGGGCAACGTTATAAGGCTTGACGCCGTATTGAACCATCTCCTGGCTGATGGCAAAGGCTGCCTGGTTGGTATTTGAAAACCGAAACGATCCGGTGTCGGTCAAGATACCGGTGTATATTGACGTTGCAATTGCTTTGTTTATGGGAGCGTTTAACGCTTTTATCAAGCGGTAGACGAGTTCCGCGGTCGAACTGGCGTCCGGGTCGATGAGCTGAATGTGGCCAAAGCGGTTATTTGTGATGTGGTGATCGATATTGATGATGACCGGGATTTGACTGACAACCGCGTAAGCTTCGCCAACCCGTGACACATGGCCGCAATCCAGAATGAGCGCTGCATCATAGGTCGCTGCATTTTTAGTATGCCTGACGATTCGCTCCACTGCGGGCAAAAATCGGTAGACGGCCGGAATTGGGCTGCCGTTGTACAGGGTAACCTTTTTATCCAGATTGTCCAAGGCCAACCCCATGGCCAGCAACGAACTGATTGCATCCCCGTCCGGATCGCAGTGGGAGGCCAATAAAAAATGTTGTGCTTTTTTAATTTGATTTATTATTTCATCCATTTTCCGTCATTATTTTCTTTAGCAATTCGTCAATATGAGATCCGTAGTCTAAAGATTCGTCATAAAAAAAAATCAGATCCGGCATATAGCGCAGACTGAGTTTGGGTGCAAGACTTCGTTTAATGAAACCACGCGCGCTTTCAAAACCTTGGGCAGCCGCTGCCACCTTAGCGCTGCCTCCGTGAATTGAAAAATAAATACGGGCCAGTTTCAAATCCCGCGACATTTTGACATTGGTGATCGTTGTCATTTGCAAACGGGGATCGTGGATGTCCCTTTTCAACAACTCCGACAATGCTTCCTGGATCAAGCCGCTGACCCTGTCTGCCCGGGAAAAGGAGATCATAAATGAATTATTTCCATTTCGGTATCGACGATTTCCGCCAAGCCCATATCTTCTGCCAGGTTGAAAATTTTGTCGATTTTTGAGTTAAGCAGCGCCGCATCGTTCCCGACCAATGAAAAGCCGATTTCCGCTTTTTGGTAGATATCGTTTGAGCCTACCTCGGCCACCGATGCATTAAAATTGTTACGCAAGCGATTGATCATGGATTTTACAATTTTGCGTTTGGCTTTCAAAGAGCGGCAATCATGCAGCCTCAATGTGATAAGTCCGGTTCCGACAACCATGGCAGATATTGTTTATTAGTTAATGGTTTCGGTTAAATCAAATATTTGAAAATATCGCTTTAATTAATTTCAAATAACAAATAATGATGGTTTCGTAAAAAGTCCTCAAATCGTCATGCCGGACTTGATCCGGCATCCAGAACGTGTTGATATTACTGGATTCCGACTTTCGCCGGAATGACGCTAACGCGTAAAAATTGGCTTTTTACGAGTTTGTCAAATAACGGATAACAAATAACCATTCTCCCCACAGTCTTTACCTGTTCCTTTTAAAGATTCTTACTCCCCAATCCGAGTTTCACAATCCTGTCTATTCTATCGCCGGCTTAATTTCTTCCAGGTAATAGCACTCCAGAACATCACCGACTTTGATATCATTGAAACGTTCAATCCCGATTCCGCATTCGTAGCCGGCTTGTACTTCTTTGACGTCGTCTTTAAACCGTCGCAGGGAAGAATTTTTGCCTTCATACAATACAACGCCATCTCTGACAACACGGATATTCTGCCCGCGTTCAAATTTGCCATCGTTCACATGACAACCGGCGATGGTGCCGATTTTGGGGATCTGAAATAGCTCGCGTACATCCGCTGAGCCCAGAATGTGTTCTTTATAGGTGGAATCCATCAGACCCACCATGGCACCCTTGACATCTTTGATGACGTCATAAATGACGCTGTAGAAGCGCATATCGACATTTTCTTCGTTGGCGATCGCCTGAACCTTTGTTGTCGGTCGCACATTAAAACCAAAGATGATTGCATTGGACACTGCCGCCAGGGGAATGTCCGATTCGGTAACGGTTCCGGTCCCGGAGTGCACGACATTTACTTTTACTTCATCATTGGAAAGCTTTGTTAACGCCTCGGTGAGGGCTTCAATCGAGCCGTGAACATCCGCTTTGATAATAATGTTCAAATCTTTGACATCGCCCTGCTGCATCTGTTCAAAAAGATTATCAAGGCTAACTCTATTGGTTTGGGCCAATTCTTTGGAACGCTGCCGTTGAACACGATGCATACTGACCTGCCTGGCGCTTTTTTCATCGTCGAGGGCAATCATCTCGTCACCAGCCACCGGCACTCCGGACAAGCCCAGGATTTCAACCGGTATGGAAGGACCGGCTGATTGCACCTGAACGCCCTTGTCGTCCAGCAAGGCGCGGATTTTACCGAAATGAATACCGCATACGACCGCATCGCCATTTCGCAAAGTTCCGTCCTGCACAAGAACGGTGGCCACCGGTCCCCGGCCGGTATCTATCTTGGCTTCAACGACGTGACCGTATGCCAGTTTGTCGGCATTGGCTTTCAGTTCCAATACTTCAGATTGCAGTGAAATCATTTCCAGCAATTCGTCAATGCCCTGTTCCTGCTTTGCGGAAACTTGGATAAAAATCGTATCACCGCCCCAATCTTCGGGCGTCAATCCATTCTCGGCCAGCTCTCGTTTAACCCGGTCAGGATCGGCATTGGCCTTGTCGATTTTGTTGATCGCAACAATAATTGGAACATCCGCCGCCTTTGCATGGTTGATGGCTTCAATCGTCTGGGGCATGACACCGTCGTCGGCGGCAACGACCAAAATGACAATATCGGTAACCTTGGCCCCACGTGCCCGCATGGCGGTGAAGGCTTCATGACCCGGCGTGTCAAGAAACGCTATTTGCCCCTTGTCGGTAACAACACGATAGGCGCCGATATGCTGGGTAATACCGCCTGCCTCCGTCTGGGTGACGTGGGTTTTTCGAATAACATCGAGCAGGGAGGTTTTGCCATGGTCGACGTGGCCCATAATGGTAACCACCGGTGGTCGTTCCTGTAAGTTTTCCGGGCCGTCGGTTTTTTGTTTAAGAATTTGTTCCTCTTCAAAGGTGGCGCGCTCTACTTCATAATCAAATTCGGCGGCAACCAGGACCGCGGTGTCATAGTCGATGCTCTGATTGACGGTCGCCATAACCCCCATGCCCATAAGGGTTTTTATCATTTCACCGGATTTAATTCCCATTCTTTTGGCAAGTTCAGAGAGAACAATGGCATCGTCAATTTTGATACGCCGTTTGATGGCTTTGGCTGTTGTGATTTGAGTTTTTTGTCCGGTGGCAGCCGCTCTGCCTTTGGCACCTTTACGCGGTTTACGGGTTCGATAGCCACTATCGTATAGGGCGGCGCCCTCGATAACCGATTTTTTGCGAAATGAGATTTTCTTTTTTAAGAATTTTTTGTTTCCCTCAACATCTTCGGCATGCTTCTGTTTTGATTTCTTTTTCTTGGTTTCTCTGGCAATTACTTCCTGCGGAGGGACAACCGGTTTGGCTGCCGGCGGTCGCGACGGCATTCGCCTAACTTCACCCTTGGGCTTTTCAAGCGTAGCGACTTTTTTCTCCGGTGCTTTCTCCACCGGCTTTACTGGCAGCTGGATAATTTTGGCGGCGGATTCTTTTTTCGGCTTTTTAACAACTTTTTTCGGCTCTTTTTTCTTAAGGGTGACCGGTGTTTTTACCTGGTCTGCCGGCGTCTTCTGACTTTCTGGCGTCTCCGGCAGCGGTTCGACAACGACCGCTTCTGTCGGTTCCTCCTCTGTCAGCTCTTCGGCAACTTTCTTTTCAACCTTTTCCAACACCTCGGAAGGTTTTTTATCAGCGGCTTTCATCTTTTCAACAGCTTCTGCTGTTTTTTCGGCGGCTTCAGCTGACGCTTGTTCCACAGGGGCATCTTTACTCTCAACAACTTCTGGAGCGGTTTCCTGTTCGGCGGCTGTTTCGACGCTGTCCGCGGTGGGTTCGGTCACGACTTCGAGCGGGACTTTTTTCTTGCGCCTGCGAATGACGGTCGGTTTTACCCGTGTCTCCTCGATGGATACTTCTTTTTTCCCAAAAATCACAGTTTTCACCTTGGCAACGGCTTCATCGTCCAGAGAACTCATATGACTCTTGACAGAGATATCTAGTTCATTCAGCTTGCTCAGCAGAATTTGATTGGTCAGGTTGAGGTCTCTGGCGAGTTCATAAACCCTGGTCTTGGCCATTACGTCCCCCTAAGGTTCCTTATATTTGCCCCATCAATCTATTTTTTTTCCGGTTCAGCCTCATTCGTTGGCTCTTCGGATTGCGGCGAATTTTCTATTTCGTTGTTGCCGTTCTCAGCAGAGTGCGGAGTGATCCCTTCTTCGCCGAGTTCGTTATTCGTTTCGGTTTCGGTATGTGTTTCGTCATTCGTTGGCGGCAGTTCGGATTGCGGTAACTCTTCCATCCCGGCGGACTCGTTTTCACCGCTTTGCAGGGCGGCTTCCTCTTCGTCGAGATCGTTATCTGCCTCGGTTTCGGCGTCTGTCTCACTGTCCGCTTCTGCTTCGGCCTGTTCAACTGCATTGCGTGCCGACTCGAGAAGTTTTTCTGCTTTATCTTCCCCGATACCTCTAATTTGGATTAAATCCTCGATGGTTGCCTGGCTGATTTCCTCAGCAGAGTAAAAACCGCTCTCATATAAAGCATCGGCCAAACCGATGCCAACCCCCGGCAATGCCACCAGTGAGTCATAACCGATCTGCATGGCCTGACTGTAGCGGGTTTCATTTTTTACATCCAGATGCCAGCCGGAAAGCTTGGATGCCAACCTTACGTTTTGACCTTTTTTACCGATGGCAATGGATAAGTACTCGTCCGGAACGATAACTTCCATCGAACGATTATCTTCGTCAATGATTACCCTTGAGATCTCAGCCGGGGCCAGTGCATTGCATACAAATTTAGCCGGATCCAGATGCCATGGAATAATGTCGATTTTTTCGCCCCGGAGTTCTTGCACGACGTTTTGTACCCGGCTGCCTTTCATACCTACGCAGGCACCGACAGGGTCTATGTCGGAATTATTCGAGGCCACCGCAATCTTTGCGCGCACACCGGGTTCGCGAGAAGCGCCCATGATGGTTACGATACCCTCGCTGATTTCCGGTACCTCGGTCCGAAAAAGGTCAATCAAAAAGTTCGGATGTGTCCTGGAAAGAACAATTTGAGGACCACGCGATTCCTGCAGCACATCCAGAATATATGCGCGAATGCGATCTCCCCGACGATACGATTCTCTCGGCACCTGTTCGCGGGACGGGACGATCCCCTCTGTATGCCCCAGGTTGACAATGATATCGCCCCGATCGATCCGCTGTACGATACCGTTTAGTATTTCCCCTTTACGGTCAATGAAATTGGCATAAACAGCATCTTTTTCGGCGTCTTTCATTTTTTGGATAATGACCTGTTTGGCCGACTGCGCAGCAATACGGCCGAAAGTGGTGGCATCCATCTTGGTACCGAGACTGTCGCCGATTTCGCATTCGGGATCCAGCTTGCGCCCTTCCTCAAGGCTGATTTGAACAGCAGGCTCACTGACCTCTTCGGTGACCTCCATAAATTGAAAAACCTCAATCTCACCACTTTCATCATTGTATTGAACTTCGATATCCAGTTTGTTGCCAAACTTTTTTCTGGCGGCAGATCGCAAAGCTTCTTCGAGAGCACTGATAAGGACTTCGCGATCAATACCTCTATCTCGGCTAACCTGTTCAACGACGCGCTTTATGTCTGAGACAAACATCAGATCGCTCCATTCATATTTAGTTTTTCAACGGGATTTAATCTCCGATACAATCAACCAGAGAGACGGGCCTTTAGAATATCCTGATTTGGAATAGCAACAATTTGCTCGTCTACCTGCAGATTCACCTGCCCGCTGGATATCCCCAATAGGATGCCCTTAAAATTTTTTTGCCCGTTAATCGATCGAGTCGTTTTAATTTTTACCTGGTTTCCTTTATACTTATCAAAATCTTCTGCTGAAGCCAGCGGCCGCGAGGGTCCCGGGGAAGTGACTTCTAAATTGAAATGCCCGATATCTCCCAGATTAACATCTATGATATCCCCCATTTGGCGGCTGACATTGACACAATCATCCAGGTTGATCCCTTCGGGCTTGTCTATATACAGACGCAGGATTCGACCTGCCGACTCACGCTGATACTCAACGTAAATTAACTCCAGTCCTTCGGACTCACACACCGGCCTGGCCAGTGCAGAGACCTGATCGGCAATTTTTTGCATGTTGATCGGAGAATAACGGCGGTCCACCGACCTGGACCCTTTTTTAAAGTGATGCTTCTTTTTTTTCACCAAACTGCAAATGCCCTCTTTAAAACGCAAAAACGGGCTATCGCCCGTTTCCTCATGTTTCAGGTAGACCTTTATTGATGCACAGCGAGATAGTTTATCTGTTCATACCAATAACCATAAGGAAAAAGTTAAGTTCATCCCACAATACAATCACACCACCGCTGCCCACACGTAAGGATCAGGCGAAATTTAACTGGAGCGGGCAACGAGATTTGAACTCGCGACACCAAGCTTGGGAAGCTTGTACTCTACCAGCTGAGCTATGCCCGCTCGTTAACCGCTTAAATTACTATAACTAAGACAAATTTACACGGTTGTCAATAATTTAATCAAACTAATTATTGTCGAGTATCTTCCGAATACTTGAAAGTTCCTTCCTCAGGTCCACCAAGAACCGCCTAGTGGCGGGTGATTCAGCCTCGGTCTTGGCGTTTATAAATTTACGGGCCCCGTCAATGGTAAATTTTTTTTCGTAAAGCAGATGCTTAATCTCAAGGATTATTTCGATATCTTTTTTTGTGTACGACCGCTGTCCCGATTCGGTGCGCCGTGGCTTGATTCTTTTAAATTCAGTTTCCCAGAACCGCAACACGTGGCTCGGAAGTTCGGCGATTTTGCTGACCTCACCAATTTTAAAATAGAATTTATCAGGTATTTTTGTTTGATAAGGTTTTTGATCTTGCATTGTAAACCCATGGACCTGCAGTGAGCGGGTTAGGGTAAAGTGGCACCGAACGTATTTAAAAGTTTGTCTGTAATCGCCCTGTGCAGGTCATTTACATCATCGTCTTCCAAGGTTTTGGTAGATGACCGATAGGTAACCCGAAACGAAACGCTTTTTTTGTCGGCAGCGATGGGATCGCCTTCATAGACATCGAATAAATGCAGACGTTCCACCAGGTTTTCGCCGATATCATCAACCGCTTGCAGTACTGTTTGGGTCTCAATTCCCCGGTCGATAATGATGGTAATGTCTCTGTAGATAGCTGGGAACCGGGGGATGGGCCTTGAGACCGCATCCGACGGAATCAGCGACATAATTTTGTCCAGCTCCAGTTCAAATATAAAAGCCGCTTGCTTTAAATCAAAGTTATCCTGGACCAGAGGATGAATTTCACCGACGATCCCCACTTGTCGGTCCGCGATCAGAATTTGCGCCGTGTGACCCGGTCTGGTATATTCGCAGCTTTCGTCGGGTATTTTAGTAAACCGGACATTATCTATTTTCAAGGCCCGTATCAGCGCCTCAACGCATCCCTTGATGTCATAAAAATCACAAGGTATTTCCCCTTGGTGCCATGATATGTCTGTCCGTGTGCCGGTCCACAGTGCTGCCAGAATCTCCGGCTCCAGGGGTAATTCCTGCCGGTCTGATTTAATATAAATTCTACCGATTTCAAATAATTTTAGAGTCTTAACCTGGCGTGCGATATTGTAGACTGCCGCTTCGATCAGACCCGGCACCAGCGATGTGCGCATGACTGTCTGGTCTTCAGTCAAAGGATTTAAAATTTGCAGGTAGTTCCGCCGGGCATCCTGGTCTTTGAGCCGAAGGCGGTCGCCGGTCCGTTCGGAAGCAAAACTGTAGGTGATCGATTCCGTGAAACCCAAACCGTTCATTAATCTTTTTATCCGGTTTCTGAGTCCCAAAGAAGGGTCCGAAGTTCGACCTTCGGCAGGCATCGCCGGAAACGTCGTCGGGATACTATTATACCCCGAAAGTCTGGCCACTTCCTCCATCAAATCCTCCGGTCTTGAAATATCCACTCTGAAGGTTGGCGGAACGACGGTCAGATGTTCATCACCATCCTCGGAGCTCAGGTGTTCAACCTTAAATTCAATGGATTCGAGAAGGTTTTTAATTTGTCCGGCGTCCGGTGTGATTCCCAGCAGTCGATGCGTCCGTTTGACACTCAAATCGACGCTATTAGTCGTTTGGGGTTTTGGGTATTCATCGATGATTCCTTCAACAAGACTTCCCCCGCCGAGTTCTACCATGAGTTTTGCAGCCCGGTTGACGGCCCGGACCGTGCCCTGGGGGTCCACTCCGCGTTCAAAGCGATGGGAAGCATCTGTACCTAAACCCAACTTTTTAGATGTTCTTCGGATACTTACCGGATTGAAATAGGCACCTTCGATAAGTACCCGGGTGGTGCTTGTTTCAATTTCCGAGTTAAGACCACCCATGACGCCGCCGATACCAACGGCTTGCGCGCCATCACAGATCATAAGCATCTCCGCCCCCAGTGTTCTTTCTTTCTCATCCAAGGTGACAAATCTTTCACCTTCGGCGGCGGTGCGAACGACGATTCGATTTTCTGCCAAAAAATCAAAATCAAATGCGTGCAGCGGTTGACCGGTTTCCATCATGACGAAATTGGTGATGTCGACGATATTATTGATCGGACGCAGTCCAATGGACAACAGCCTATCCTGAAGCCAGAACGGAGATGCCTCCACGTTCACCTGTTCCACGAGCCTGGCAGAATAGCGTGGACAGTGGTCCGGTGCCTCAATTTTTACCGACGAGATTTTCTGGATGGCATTGGCTTTATCCTCGATGGTGTAATCGGGATAATTTAAGGGTGTGTCTTGAATCGCAGCTATTTCACGGGCGATGCCAATTACGCTGAGACAATCCGGTCGATTGGGCGTCAGATCAAATTCAAAAACAATATCATACAGGCCGAGGGCCTCGGCCAGTCGGTCTCCAACTTTTAATGACAAATCAAGGGCTTTGATGCCGCTGCGGTCGATACCAAGGCCTAATTCCACATCGCTGCAGAGCATCCCTTCGGAGCTTATTCCCCGGATCACGCTTTCTTTCAGTTGCGATCCGTCCGGGAAGACGGTACCGGGTTTTGCCAGGGGTGCCAACATGCCGGTTTGGACATTGGGTGCACCACAGACCACCGACAAAATTTGATCTCCCGTATTAACCCGGCATATTCTAAGCTTGTCGGCATTTGGGTGTGGGCTCATCTCCTCTATACGGCCCACAACGACACTGCCCAAATAGTCATAGCGATTTGCAACCGACTCCACTTCTAGCCCGACCATGGTAAGGGCCTCGGCCAATTCGGCCGCATCCATATTGATGGCAATATAATCTTTTAGCCAGCTCAGGCTAACTTTCATTAAAACTGCTCCAGAAACCTTATATCGTTTTCAAAAAACTTGCGGATGTCATCGATGCCGTACTTCAGCATGGCAATTCTATCCACTCCCATGCCAAAGGCAAACCCGGTATAGCGATCGGCATCGTATCCCACATTTTCATACAGCGCCGGGTGAACCATTCCCGAACCGAGAATTTCAAGCCATCCGGTTTGCGAGCAGACCCGGCACCCCTTGCCTCGGCAGATAACGCATAGGATGTCCACTTCGGCGCTCGGTTCTGTAAACGGGAAGAAGCTGGGTCTAAATCTGAGACTCGTTTGTTCATCAAACAATTGATGTACGAAAGTTGTCAGGATCCCTTTGAGATCACCGAAAGATATATTTTCATCAACCAACAGCCCTTCGACCTGATGAAACATGGGGGTATGGGTCAGGTCCGAATCACACCGATAGACTTTTCCCGGCACGATGATTCTTACCGGTGGCGATTGCTTCTCCATACTTCTAATTTGATTGGGTGAGGTATGGGTTCTTAAAACAATGTCATCGGTGATAAAAAAGGTGTCCTGCATATCCCTTGCGGGGTGATCCTTGGGAAAGTTGAGTGCCTCGAAGTTGTAATAGTCTGATTCCACCTCCGGCCCCTCAGCGATATCAAACCCTAAGTTTGAGAAGATGTCACAAATTTGCTGATTGATCTGGGTAATCGGATGTAAAGCGCCGCATGCGACTGCTCTGCCGGGAAGAGACACATCAATGGCCGCCTCCGCAGCCTGATCCTGGGACGCCAGCTTTTCGGTGGCCTCCTTGAAGGCTTTTTCCAACAGCTTTTTGATCTGGTTTGCCTTTTTGCCGGCCACCGGTCTCTGGGCGACCGGCAACTTGGAAATATTTCGCAAAAACTGGGTCAACATGCCCTTACGGCCCAGATAGCGCACGGAGAGATCCTGGAGGTCATCGGTATTTTCAACTGCCGCCAAATCGTTGAGCGCTTGCTGATGAATGTGTTCTAAGTTGTCTTCCACTGACTTACACCCTATCAAAATGACAAATTCCGCTTAACAAATTAAGGAATTCTTTCTATTCAATGACTGAAATAGACTCGCGAGGCGATGCTCACAATTCGTTCCGCCTGAGGCGGATCATTAGACTTTTATTAAAGTTGCTGAGCCGCCAATTTAGCGACTTGCTTAAATCCGTCAGGATCGGAAATTGCCAGTTCGGCGAGAACTTTGCGATCAAGCTCAACCCGGGCAAGCTTTAAACCATGAATGAACCTGCTGTAGGACAGGTCGTTCAGCCTGGCGGCGGCATTGATTCTGGCAATCCAGAGTTGTCTGAAATCCCGTTTACGCGTTCGGCGATCCCGATAAGAATACATCAGGGCTTTATCGACGGCATCTGTCGCAGTTCGAAATAATTTGCTGCGACCGCCGCGAAAACCTTTGGCCAGTTTCAGAATCTTCTTGCGACGTCTTCTGGCTTTAAATCCGCGCTTCACTCTCATTTTGTTTACCTCGATATTATTTAAATTGTTGATTCGTTGATAAGTTGACTGGGGAAATGGATTTATTCCTAAATCCTTTTAATTATCCACTCTGCATTTTTCATCCAAAGTTCGAAAACCGAAATCGTATAATTCCCATTCCGATTTTGAAGGTCTCTATCATCTGTTCTCCGACAGCTGTCATCTGCTCTATTATCCGTTGGGTAGCAGCAATTTAATTTCTCTGCGGTCGGATTTGGCGATGAGGTGTGCCTGGCGCAGTCTTCTTTTGCGCTTGGTAGTCTTTTTTGTCAGGATATGGCTGGCACAGGATTTCCGGTAGACGATTTTTCCGCTGCCGGTTTTTTTAAACCGTTTGGCCGCCGCTCTATTGGTTTTAATTTTGGGCATAATTTCTTCTCCTCAATCTTAAACATCGCTCTGATACTGTGACCGCCCAACATCAGTAGCGCTAAAGTCATATACAATAAATCGAATCGGTTTAACGAATATAAATAAAAGTAGATGGCGTGAGCTATCAAAACCAGGCCCACGCCACCATTTGCTATTTTTATAACAGCTTGCTACAAAATTTAATTGTATGCGAAGCGAATTAAACGCTCATTTCGGTGCCAGCATCATGACAAGGGTTCTGCCTTCAAATTTGGGATGCTGCTCCACCATAGCAATTTCTTCAGTCTCCAGAGCTATTTTTTCGAGCAATGCCATACCAAACCGGGACAGTGTAATTTCGCGTCCGCGAAATATGACGGTCACTTTAACCTTGTCTTTTCTTTCAATGAACTTTTTTATATGACCGATTTTGGTCTGCAGATCATGTTCACCGGTCTTCGGACGTACCTTAATTTCTTTTACTTGAAATGAGCTCTGCTTCTTCTTTGCTTCCTGCTTCTTTTTGGTCTGTTCATAGCGATAGCGGCCATAATCCATGATCTTGCATACGGGCGGTTTTGCATTGGGAGAGACCTCTACCAGGTCGAGACCGAATTCAGATGCCGTTTCCAGGGCTTGTCTTGTAGGAATAATACCGATTTGCTCGCCGTCAGGGTCTATTACCCTCACTTCTCTAGCCCTGATGTTTCGGTTGATGTTCGTTCTATCAGATCGAATAGGTCGATGTGGTCGTCTTGGTGCAGCTATGTTCTACCTCCTCGTTTTAACGTTTGTGGATTAGATTTGCGCATATGCACAAATATTGCAAAGGCTTGGCTCTTCTTGAAAATGGTTGGCAAACAGCCTTCAGTCACCTGTCTGTTTCAACAATCGTATCGATATACATCCATCCAGTTGAATATATAACAAAATTAAGAAATGCAAGTAAAAAATGCAAGTAAAATTTTCTTAATTAGGACAATAAAATTATTGTAACCGTGAAATACAAAAACCACACGAAGTATTTGTAGAACAAAAGTCGTATTTATTACCAAGGTTGAACGGTTCAGGGTTCAAAGTATCCATACATTCTCATCACAGGGACAGCTTCCATCCACCTCATAGCAATACAAAATTCTAGATTCCATTTCCGCCCGTATGTCCGAAATTCGATTAAACTGATCTACCGCCATAATTTCTTCCAATTGTTTCCTGCTTGGTACTGTTTCTAAACCCCGTGAAATGACTTTACCCGAAGCCCCTTCAAGGACTTCGGCATCTTCGCCGTTGGTCACTACTGCAATGGGAATCTGGTAGGGAGTTACAATTCGCGACGCTGCCAGCAGTGGTCTGCGGCGCGTGACGATTGAACCAGGGCCAAATTTAACGATCATGCAAACTTTTCCCATTAGGTTGATTAAAAAATCAATTTTTATGACGGCCCTTTTATCTCCAGCCTGCACCGGCAGATCTTTACGTGGTTGAATATCATTTTTTTGATACCCTTTTTGATTGATAAGCAGGCGGGCGATCTTTTGCCGGTAGCGTTCATCATGGGTGTCCGGAATGGTTTCACCGGTGATTAAATCGGTTCGTTCACCGAGTATCAAATGATGTCCGGCCATTATGGGTTCTAAGGTTCAGGGTTTACGGTTGAGAGATTCGGGTCTTTCCTTTGAATGTACTCCCTCGTGACCCATTGCTGAAATTTGGTTCAATTAAAGTCGAAATGACGAAGTCTGACGTTCATAAGAATCAGATAAGTCTTTACAACAAATTGAGACATAGATTAATATAACTCCTATTTTTATTTTGTTAAGTCAGGAATCCCCTTGATATGGGCAGCATGCACTTTTTCAACCCGAAACGTTGAACTCAGAACCGCTTAACCTAGACTGATATAGCCGCAAAAAGGCACAAAAATCACAAAAATAAAATTTCAGGGCTCGTAAATTCAATTTTTTATCCTGTCCATCCTGTTGATCCTGTCGGAAAATGAAACGTTATGTTTTCAGAAAAACGAATAAAAGGCCTAAATATGACACAATTTCCCGTTAATATTGACGATCCTGTTTTGACCGCTTTTTTTGATCGGCTGAACGGAATTTTTGCCGACATGGATCGACAATATGCCGAGGCGGCCAAACACTACGAATTTCACTGTAGCGGATGTGAGGACAATTGCTGCCGGACCCGTTTTTTCCATCATACCTATTTGGAATTTTTATATATTCATGCGGGATTGAATACACTGGACCTTTCCAAACAACAGGAGATCCAATCAAAGGCAGCATCGGTCTGCCGGGAAATTGCCGAAGCGGATCAGAAGGAAAGGCCTGTGAGAGTGATGTGTCCGCTCAATTTCGATGGACGCTGCACACTTTATAGCTATCGGCCCATGATTTGTCGCCTGCACGGCATTTCTCACGAGCTCCGAAAGCCAGGACAAGAGGTTATCCGCGGATCGGGCTGCGGGATGTTTGATCTCCGCTGTTCAAATCTGAAATATCGCAAATTCGATCGCACGCCGTTTTATTATGCAATGGCTAAAGTGGAAGGTGAATTCAAACAGGCAGTCGGCCTATCCGACAGAATCAAGATGACCATCGCGGAGATGATACTTGCCAGGTGAAAGACGCTAGAAGACAGATGTCAGAAGTCAGAGAACGGATGACAGAAGACAGATGGAATAAAGCGCCTATCAAGCATCTTGTTACATTTCAGATTAAAATGCTTTTGTCTAAAAAAAAGTGCTTATTCGCTAATAGATAACAAAATCTATAATATTACAAATCTCAAAGTTCTTGATCGGAAGGTACGGCCAAAATACGAGGCAGGCGGACATGGTCCGGTTGCTCCAAAATAAACCGTACCACTCGAGCAATATCTTCCGGTTGCAGCGGCCGTGGGATGT
>JASFFJ010000011.1:0-27938 GCA_050124355.1 Desulfobacterales bacterium
AAAATCTTCTCCTCGTTGGCCACATTCGACACGCCTTCGGGAACGCCGATTCCCAGGTTGATAATGTCGTAGGGACGAAGCTCCAAATTGGCGCGACGCGCAATGACCTTGCGCTCGGTTAGAGGAAGTTGTTTTATGGATTTGAGCGGGACCTTGAGTTCACCCGCATAGGCAGGGCTGTAGTGGGTGGCATAGGTCTGCATGTGGTTCTCCGGTTTGGCAACCACAACATAATCCACCAAAATCCCCGGAACCTTTACATGCTTGGGATTGAGAGTGCCTGTATCTGCAATCCGCTCCACCTGGGCAATCACATGTCCGCCTGAATTTCTCACGGCCGTTGCCATGGCCAACGTATCCAGGGACAATATCTCCTTTTCCATGGTGATATTGCCGGTGGTGTCTGCAGTTGTTCCTCGAATCAGGGCGATGGTAATTGGAAAGGCTTTCAGAAAGAGCCACTCTTCTCCCCCTAGTTCAACGACGTCTACCAGATCTTCCGTCGCTTTAGTGTTGACCTTTCCACCCTCGATACGCGGGTCCACAAAGGTTCCCAGGCCCACTTTGGAGAAAACCCCCGGCTTTTTCCCCGCAACGGCACGGTAGAGGTTGGTCAGCATTCCCTGGGGAAGGTTATAGGCTTCGAACTCATTTTCAAGGGCCAATTGTCCGATCTTGGGCATCAGACCGTAGTGGCCGGCAATGACCCGTTTGAACAGCCCCTTGTGGGCCAGCCGGTTGAGTCCTCTATCCTTGGCATCTCCCAGCCCTGAAGAAAACAATAGCGTTATGTTGTTTGGTCTACCCGTCTCAAGATAACGTCTTTGCAGGGCAATCAGAAGTTCCTCCGGGGTACCGTTTCCGACGAACCCGGCGGCGGCCATCACATCGCCGTCTTTAATGATACTGATGGCTTCATCAGCCGTGGCAATTTTATTTTTTTTCATGTTATGTCCTCTCGTACTGTCTTGGACATTTAAACATTCTGTTTTAGGACTTACTCGGGCTCAAATGCCAGATAGGTCTCCTTTTTTTCTCCCTCTTCGCGATGCAGATACTTGACTTTGAGCGGCATACCGACCTTGATGTTTTCGGGGTTGGCACAATCCACACCCTCAATTCGTGCATCCACTTTCGAACCTTCCGCCAGCTCCACCACCCCGGTGCAATAGGGATTTTTTCGGCTGTACCCCTGAGTGATCATAAACGGCGGTGGAATATTGATGACGGTAAAGGCCGCCAAACGCCCCTTGCCCGACATCTCGATCCATTCCATATCCGACCCGTGGCAATCGATGCAAATGGATCGCGGGGGGACATACTGCTTGCCGCAGCCTTTACAGCGCGAGCCCATGAGCCTTTCTTCATTTAGAAATAATTCATAGGATATATCACTAAAGGGCCTCACTTCCATGATTTTTTCTCCTTTCATAGAGGTTCAATGGTTCAGGGTTCACCGTTCAGGGTTGTCTTAAAAAAAGCTTAAAGGTTCTGGGTTCAGGTGTTCTGGTGTTCTGGGTTCAAGGTTCTAAGGTTATCTTAATTTTTCTGACCCTGCTCATATGATTACTATTTATTTAACCTAATAAATTTTGATCGAGATTAACCTAAATTCACTTAACCTTTGAACCCTGAACCTTTGAACCTCTGAACGGTCACTTCCGTTCCAGTATCGTAAATGTACAGGTTCCACCCGTGCCGCCCAAATTGTGCGCGCCGCCGATGCGAAGATCCTTTTTGGGCACCTGCCGCTTGCCGGCCTTGCCTTTGAGCTGGGTCCAAACCTCATAGAGCTGGGAAATGCCGGTGGCCCCCACCGGATGACCTTTGCACTTGAGTCCGCCGGAAGTATTGATCGGCTTGGGGCCATCCAGGCGGGTGGCTCCATCGGCCACGGCTTTATAGCCCTCACCGGGTTTGAAAAATCCGAGATCTTCGATGTGCACCAGCTCGGCAATGGAGAAACAGTCGTGCACCTCGGAAAATTGGATATCATCCGGAGAGAGCCCCGACATACCGTAAGCTTCTGCAGCGGCATAGCGGGTGGCTTCAAAATAAGTCAAATCCGGGCTGGCATGAAATCCACGGCCACTGCCTTGCCCCATACCGGCCACATAAATGGGATCGTCCGTGAAGTTCTTGGCAATCTCTTCTCCCACCAGCAGCATACAGCTGGCCCCATCACTGATGGGACAGCAGTCAAAAAGATGCATGGGCCAAGCCACAGCCGGATTGGCCTTGGGATCTTTTAGAAAATCCTTCTCATCGCCCCACTCCGGAATCGGCAACCCTCTCTTTTCGGCACTGGCCCTTTTAGCATCCATCATGTCGCGGATGGTTAGCGGAAACTGCGCTTTGGGATTCAAGGGAGCGTTGTTGTGGCTCTTGATGGTTATGTTCATCAGATGTTCGCGATCGGCACCGTATTTGGCAAAATATGCCGTCGCCACTGCTCCGAAAACCCCCGGGAAGGTAAACCCCACCCGACCTTCATAAGGTACCGTTGCCAATGCCAATCCTTCAGCCACTTCCTCCGTGGTTCTTTTGGACATCTCCTCGACGCCGCCCACCAAAACCATATCGTAAAAGCCGGAAGCAATGGCGAAAACCCCTTCGCGAAATGCCAGGGCGCTCGAAGCGCAAGCCCCTTCCGTCCGGGTTGCCGGTTTGGGTGTCAGCCCGATTAAATCCGAAATGATCGGCCCCCAGTGGGATTGGTGCATGAAATAATCGTTTGAGAAATTGCCCAAATAAAGAGCTTCAATCTCATTGGGCTCCACTCCTTTGTCCACCGAAGCGATCATTCCATTAAATGCTTCCGCAAATAAGTCTTTTGAATCCTTGTCTTTAAACATGCCGAATTTTGACATGCCGGCGCCGACAATGGCCACGCCTCTTGCTAATTTTCTGCGTTTTTGCATAATACCTCCCGGTTTTTTTTCTTCATGAAAATTCGAATCAAAATTGGAATATATCAACCCGCTCGGCCTATTCCCCGAGAAATTTGGTGATCGTCTCGGAGGCCTGGCTGATGTCTAAAACACCACCCAGATGGCCGAATCCGGTTTTAAGTTCAAAAAAGGATACATCAAGGCCGGCTTTTTGGAAAGCATCGAAATGGTGCTTAAGCTGAGTTGCCGTAAAAAGAATGTCAGTATCGGCCCCCACCATCAGAACCTTGGCCTTGATACTTTGTAGGGCCGCCTCATAGGTGTCAAACCCATGCGAGATATCGAAAAGGGCATTGGCCTTATTTAAGTACAGCATTGAGTTGGCATCTGCCATTCGGGACCTGCCGGCAGCGCGCTTAAAAAGAGCGGTATCCGCCAAAAACACATTATCCATTGCTTCGTAAGGGCTTTTCTGGCTATCAGCCCATTTACGCGCATACAGTTGGTCGGCCCAGTCGGACCACAGGGCACTTAGCGTAATTAGCGCCAGGGAATAGGTCTTTCCGGCGACCGGTTCTTCTTTGCCGTAATAATCGCCATTGTTCCAGTTTGGATCCATCTTGATGGGCTCTCCCCATAGTTTAAGCCACCCAATCAGCCACCCATCCGCTTTGGGGGCCGCGATTACGGGGATAATACGTTCTACGAAATCCGGATAAGCAACGGCCCATTCATAGGACTGAATTCCCCCCATGGACGCCCCTGAAACAACCTGTAATTTTTTGACACCGAGAGACTTCAAGAGCTCATATTGCAGTTTGACAAAATCGCGAATCGTCACCATGGGAAATGACATGCCGTATGGTTTGCCGGTTTTCGGATCGTTAGAAGCAGGACCTGTCGTGATCACCTTTGGATTTTTAGGATTCATGTTGCACAAGGTGTCTGAACTGACAATAAAATATTTGGTTGTATCAAAGGGCTTTCCCGGTCCGATGATTTTGTCCCAATAACCGGGAACCTTGTCCGTGGCAGCGTACTTTCCGGCAGCATGGGAGTTTCCCGAGTAATAATGACAGATCAAAATGACATTATCCTTCGTAGAAGCCAGCGCTCCATAAGTTTCATAGCCGATCTTGACCGGCGCAAGTTTTTTGCCACTGATGAGAGTGAATTCTTCCAGAGTAAACGTCTTTTTTTCCACGATCTCATCCAAACCCCAGCTTGCAGAACAAATGAACAAAACGATAAGGGCGCATACCACATTAAGGGCCAATCTTTTTTTCATGGGAGTTCCTCCTTTTTGTATCGGAAACCTTAAAAATAAATGGATGGATCATAATCCTTCAAGAAACCCTTTAATTGCCTGGTTCCTTGCCTCATGGGGTTGAAAAACAATGCCGTAGTGATTCATTCCGTCCACATCAAATCGTCTTGCATCCGGAATCTCGCGAATCATCCTTTCGATGGCATCTTCCGGCAGCAGAATGTCATTTTCACTCAGGAGTCCAAGTGGGGCGCGCAGGATTAATACCGGACACTGTACTTGAGGGTAAAAGGCGGCGAATTTAACCTGACGAATATTTTCCGCTTCTTCCGCAATATGACTCGGCTGAATGTTCGTGCGCACACCATCGTCGGTGGTTTCGATTTCATACCGGAAATAGATCTCTGTGGCCGGGGACCAGGGCTGGATAAAAGGCGCCTGGCGCATGGTCTCCAGGTATGTCTCAATAGACGGAAAGACGTGTTGCAACCGTTCCAAGGCCGGTTTGATGCTGGCAAACACTTGGTCAATCTGCTCTTGAGAAAGATCAGCGCCGCCGTCCACCAGAATCAAACGATCGACCCGTTTCGGATATTTGGCTGCGAAGGCCAAGCCGATATAGGCCCCCAGAGAATGCCCCATCACCACGGCCCGATCAAGCCCGAGGTCATCCATCAAACTATTCATATCCCGCAAATGGGTTTCCAGGTGATAGCCTTTGGCCGGTTTTTCCGAACGTCCTCTACCCCGTAAGTCCATCGCCAAAACCCGGTATTCGGGCGCCAAGATGTTCGCCATTGCATCCCAACAACGGCAATTGGCCGTGATCCCGTGGACACACAGAATCGGCCCACGTAAACCTTCCCAATTTGCGAGGTTGATTTTCACCCCGTCACCCTTGACTGCTTTCATGATCGGTGCCGACATATTTGGCTTCCTTTAGAGTTTTTTCTCTTGTCCCTCCCAGTAGGATTCCCGCATGACCCGCTTTAAGGTTTTGCCGGCCACACTGCGGGGGAATTCTTCCAGGATAACGACATCCTGAACCCGTTGAAATTTTGCAGCGACACGTTCGTTAATCCACGCTCGAAGCGCCTCGGCAGTGACGCTGCCCGGTTGCTGCAGGATAACAGCGGCGAGTGGCGTTTCACCCCATTTTTCGTGAGGGATACCAAAGACGGCAACTTCCTGGACCGCCGGATGCTGGACAACGGTTTCCTCAATGTCCCGAGGATACACGTTCACCCCGCCGGAAATGATCATATCCTTTTTTCGGTCCACCAAATAAAGAAACCCATCTTCATCCACATAGCCCATATCTCCGGAATGAAGCCAGCCGTCTTTGATAGCTTCTGCCGTCAGGTCAGGCCGTTTGTAGTATTCCGGCATCAGGATCGGCCCGCGGCCACAGATTTCACCAACCTCTCCGGCAGGTACCTCGTTGCCGTTTTGATCTGCAATCTTCATTTCAAAAAACGGCAGTGGCGCGCCCACCGAATCCGGTTTGGCAGCATAGTCATTTTTGTCCAGAACCGTCACAAATCCTTCGGTTAAACCATAGAGTTCGTAAAACCGGCCAGGCAATTTTTTATTGAGTTCTTCTTTATGTTCCCTATGCAGCGGAGCACCGAGGGAAAGTATCATTTCCAGGGATTTCAGCGCATCATGTGAGAAGTTGGGAGAATTCAGCATCGCAATGATCTGGGCCGGTACCACCATAATGTGGGTCACTTTTTCCCGCTCAATGGTTTCGATATAGGAATTCGGTTCGAATTGACTCAACAGGATGTAGGTCGCACCGACAAAAACGGTAGGCATCAGATCCACAAAAGCGCCGTTAAACACAATAGCGCCGGCGTGCAAGTTAACCGATTCCGGTGTCATGCGATAGGCAGCTGCAAAGGAGGTTGCATAGGCCGCCCGTATCCGGTGAGTGTGAATGATCCCCTTGGGTAAACCGGTCGTTCCGCTGCTGTACATGATGTTAAATGGGTCATCCGGATGAATCACGGTACCCTCCGGTTCCCGATCACTGGCAGCTGCCTTCATGGCATGATAATCCTGAAATCCATTTATATCGGAGCTATCGGTCAGCAGATAGCGATCCTCGGCAATCGCGGGGATCTCTGACTTGATGGCATTAATCTGATCAGCGAAACTAGAATTGGTAATAAGTAAAACCGAATCTGAATCCTGAAGCAAGCTTTGCATGGCTTTTTCAAGAAGCAGGGTGCTCAACGGAACCACCACCGCACCGATTTTGGCCACCGCCCAATAAACTTCAAGCAGCTCCAGACAATTCGGCAGAAGCGTTGCGACCTTGTCTCCTTTTTGAATTCCCATCCCCGAAAAGGCATTTGCCAGACGGTTAATGGATTGATCAAATTCAAGCCAGGTCAGGCGCTGATCCTCAAAAACGACAGCGATATGGTTGGGACGGTAGCGGGCATGTCGGGAAAAAAGTGATCCGATATTCATTTGAAACTCCTATTTTAATTGACTTGACACCCAATCGTTAGGATGTTTGCTTAATAAAGATGATTGGCACGGTAGGCTGACGAAGTAAACCTGAACTTACTCATTGATTTTCTAAGCGAATATTATGCCAAAAATTTTTAGTATAACTGGAAATTTAAGTTGTTCCCTACCCTCCAAATAACAGGGATTTACAGCGATTACCTAAGTTATTTCGAGGAATGTTGGCTTTTGCTGCCATGAAGATAGTGAATTGTAATCTAAAATGTGTCTCAAAAGAGCGACATGTCGCCACCGTGCTTCGAAATCCAGCTTCGTTAGTAACAATGAAAGGCAAAGAATCAGTAGTCGTTCAAAGACTGACTGGCGTCAACTTTAGCTTATGTCAAGATTCGTCATCTGGTAGGCGGACCAATAAAACAGGTATTTTGCTTTTCCGCAGTACCCTTCGGGTGGTACTGCCCACGACCGCTTCTTCCAGTTTACCGCGGCTATGATAACCCATGACAATCAAATCAATCCCTCTGTTCTGAGTCTCCGTGATAATTTCGACGACCGCGTTGCCTTTGGTCACAACAATATCGTCGGTCTTAATTTCGCATTGCGTAAAATCTTGTTTAACTTGTTCGCAGAATTCGTGCAGCGCTTGCCGGATCATCGCCCCTTCTTTCTGTTTTCCGATGAGAATTTGCTTGACATGCTGCTCGTGGCTTTCTTGCAATTTCTGCCAATCTTCCTCACCAATAAAATTTTTTAGATGTATATTTGCAGATGGAGATACCTCCTCCATGACATGAAGGATGGTGATGCTTGCCCCATACCTGTCACCCGCGCTGACGGCATAGTTAAATGCGTGCCGGGAATTTGAAGAAAGATCCGTCGCAAAGAGAATTTTTTTTATTTCCGGAACCATAGGTTACCTCCTTTATCCTATTATCTAGTTTCCATCCACAAATGGTCTTTTTGCCCAATCTCAGCGTCAATCTGCGCGCTTGCTTGTGCGGCGTAGTAAACTAGGCCTGCGACCAGGCGCTTGATTTCCTTGACCTTGGACAAAAATCCTCATTTCTGAATTGGAAACACCAAAAGGTGCCCTTCTTCGGCTACGGTTTTTTATACATGGGCACTATTTAACATAGGCTTTAAAATAAAAATGCATTGGATTCAAGCAAATTATTGAATGGCTATTTATCCATCATGAGCGGCCTTCACAATTGTAATTGACAAGCACCGTAAATCTTCTGTAATTAGGCCTTGTTTCGCAAAATTTAGCAAAAATATCAGCAGAAAGTTATTCTTATTAACCTAGGCCTCGTAATTTACTATGAAAATGGCTCTCGCTTTTGGGCATTATCGGACGCTCTCTCCGAGCATTGGTTTCAGGTTTCGGGTGTCAGGTGTCAGACCGCTTTCGTGTTTTCACTCCTGACACCTGACACCCGAAACCTTAGATCCATTGCCCAACTTTCATGCAATCCCATGACAGTTAGGGTTTCACAGCCATTTTCCCAAGCTAAATGACGACATCTGCAATCAGCAATAGGGAGGGTTTTGTATGCCTGATTTTCAACTCGGTCCTGAAGACAGTCTGTTTTATGAGTACATGGCACCTACAAAAGAAAACGGATTTACCATGATCTTTTTCAATGCCCTGACCGGTGATACCAATAACTGGGAAACCGTCATCGGACCACGGCTTCGAGAGGCCGGGCACGGCACACTGGCTTATAATCTACGAGGCCAAACCAACAGCAAGTTTTCGCCGGAGCTAAAGCTGGATGTGGATCTGATCGTAGATGACGCCATTGGATTGCTCGAGGAAATCAAACCGCCGCGCCCGATCATGGTGGGCCTTTCCATTGGCGGTCTTTTTGCTGCCAGAGCCTGGTTAAAGGGAGCTGAGGCGCACGGGCTGGTATTAATCAACACGTTGCGCCAGGATGGCCCGAGACTGAAATGGATCGGAGATGCCTTGGTCCGGGCGGCTGAGGTCGGCGGCCTGGATTTATTTCGCGATTTATTCCTGCCGTTGTTAATGAACCAGGAATGGCTGGCGACGAATCGGTCTAATTTTTTAAAACCCGAACCCGGATACGCGTCCCTGTCTCCAGAATCCGGCCACTACAAACTTCTGGCCGAAGCCGGCCGTGAGGCTGACTGGAATCTTCCGTATGAACGCCTGGATTTACCGGTATTGGTCATTACCGGATTGCAGGATCATGTATTTCTTGAACCGGATGTTGTGGATGATCTGTTTTTAAAGCTTCCCCGGGGCCAACGGGTCGATATGCCGGATGCCGGTCACCTGATTCCGGCGGAGCGACCTGAAGCACTGGTTGACAGCTTGCTATCTTTCACAAAGGAGGTCTCCTGAATGGGTATCTGGCATCAGCACGCATGGGTGGCCTATTTGGCCGTATTATTGGGTGTCACCGGACATGCGTCGAGCGAATTTGTGGCGGTGCTTTCAGGGGTTGGCGGACCGGAGTTGTCGGTCTGGCGGTTTTTGTTAGGCGGAATTGGGCTCATCATCCTGGCGCTCATTTTCCCTTCCTCACGCAACCTGTTGGTACCCTTCAAGACCGACGGTGTCCGATTAATCTGGCTTTCGATTCTGGGGGTTTCTCTGGGCTACCTGCTATTTCACTGGTCCCTTGATTTTGCCTCCGTACCCCAGGTGGCCACCATGGTAACCACCATTCCGATTTTTGTCGGTCTGATTAACCTGTGGCTTAACAAACAACCCTTTTCCGGCGCCAAAATCATCAGTGGCATCAGCGCCATGCTGGGCGTGGCGTTGCTGATCACCGACGGTTACCTGGCCAAACTGGCCGGTGCCGGTGAAAGCTTTATCGGTGTGCTGATGGCCGTGGGGTGTGCTGCCGTGGTGGCCGTCTACACCGTTATGGTACGCCCGATCATCGTCAAACACGGCGCATTGCGAATAACAGCGATAACATTGACGTTGGGAGCATTTGGCTTGTGGCTGGTGGTGGGTCTGTTCTGGAAGATCTGGGTCAACCCGGCAACCCTTTTCAGTCGTCCGCCGACCCAGTCAGTATCCCTGCTTACCATCGGATTGTGGAATACAACGATCACTCAATTTCTCTGGATCGGCGGCTTGGCGGCAGTTCCCGATATCACCAGAGGAAGCTATCTTTTCTTTCTCAAACCGGTGATAGCGGCATTGTTGGCCGTTCTGTTTCTCAACCAGGTCCTCACTCCCTGGCAACTACTGGCGATCGTCGTTATCTGTGCTTCAGTTTTTGTGGAAGTGGCCTGGTCAGTATTTTGGCAAACAGCATCTGGCTGAGACAGTCAATAATTGCACAGCCCTTGTTCTTTCGGCAGAAAATCAATCAAATGTATCTTCAGATTTAGCCCTGTAAGGCGTTACAATGGCTTGGACCCGAGTTTGTCACAATTTACAATGCAATTGCGATGCAATATCCATCGGCGTCGATACAGGCATTTTACAGCGTTCTCTCCTTCAGATAGTACTTACCGTCCTCCGAAACACTGACAATATTATCAACGACGAGATGATTCAGCGCCATTGAATGATGATCTCTGACGCCCATTTTCAATAGGCTTTTCTGAGCATCGGGCAGGCCGATTGCCGATTTGGCATCAAAAGCGCCCTGAGCCTTAAGCGCTTCAACAATATGAATGCAACTCCGCTTTACTCGCCAGGCATGATACTTCCGAGTCAAGGTAATAACAGCCAGCAGTACTCCAACCCCGAAGATAATTTCAACGGTTTCAGACATTGTTTCTTGTTTGTTTAGCGACAGATGTCATCTAGAGTGGATTGGAAATTGCACTTATCCCAGGGTTCCGATTGAAAATGGGCAGCCACGGCTTGCTGACCTGCGGAAGTATTTGTCATGAACCGAGAGTCAGCCCCCTGCTTGCTGGGAAGATTTTACCCATGTTTTCCTTCTCACTGGACCCAGCCATCAAAACCGCGCAGTCCGAGATCCAATTTTCATCCTACCAATACATTAGCTAGCCAGGTAATGGTTGCAGGCCAAATCACGACGATAAGCAACCCTAATTCCATCAGCCGCCAGAATGGAAAGGCCCCCCAGTAAATGTCCGACGTCTTTACTTCGGGAGGTGCGACACCCTTGAGATAGAATAAGGCATACCCAAACGGCGGTGTTAAAAAGGAGTCTTGAAGCATGACGGCCATGGTGACAACAAACCAGGTTTTATCAAAACCCAATTCTTTGGCAATGGGAAGAAAAATAGGAAAGGTAATCATGATGATGCCGATCCAGTCGATAAACATGCCGAGAAAAAACAATATAATCATCATGATAATAAAAGTGCCCCATTTGCCGAAACCAATACCGACGATGAAATCCTTGACAACTTCGCCGCCGCCCGAGCCCATGAAAATACTAGAGAAACAGGCCGCGCCGACCAAAATGATAATTACCATCGAGGTCGTCTTGGCTGTATTAACAACGGCGGTTTTTAGCCCGCTCCAGGTAAACTTGCCATAGGCGAGCGTCATGATAAACGCAATTACAGCTCCCACACCGGCGGCTTCGGTGGGCGTCGCAATTCCGGCAAATATGGATCCTAAAACTCCTACAACCAGTATCACAGGGGGCACCAAGGATCTCAGTACCATTTTTATGAGTTGAAAATTCGAGACGGATTGACGCTCTTCCTTGGAAATTGCCGGGCCATCGGCTGGTTTAAGCCAACACCGGATCAGAATGTAAGTGATGTACAGCCCGGAAAGAATCAGACCGGGAATAACAGCCCCCGCGAACAGTTTTCCGACAGACGTAGCTGCCTGGTCTGCCATAACCACCAGCATGATACTGGGCGGAATCAGGATCCCCAGGGTTCCGCCAGCGCAGACGGCACCGGATGCAAGCCGTTTGTTATAATTGTACTTGAGCATGACCGGCATGCTGAGCAGTCCCATCGTCACCACCGATGCTCCGATGATGCCGGTGCAGGCCCCAAAAAGGGTAGCAACAACAACGACGGCCACCGCCATCCCGCCACGAATCGGCCCGAAAAGATAGCGCATGGTGTCAAAAAGCTCCTCGGCCACACCGGATTGATCCAGCAATTGTGCCATAAAAATAAAAAGCGGAATACAAACCAGGATATAATTATCCATGACGCCCCAAGTCTGATTCAAAAACATATAAAAACTGGAAGGTCCCCAACCGAAAAATCCGAATATGACGGCCAATCCACCCAGAACAAAGGCAAGGGGATGCCCCAAGAACAGGCCGATCATTAGGCCGAAAAACATTCCAATGGTGATGAATTCTGGACTCATATTTCCTTCCCTTTGGCGACAAGCACGATAGCACGAATAAAATTGGCCAGCCCCTGAATCAAAAGGAGCGCGAAAGTAATCGGGATAACAGTTTTTATAAGGGGAACGATAGACAAGGCCGCCGACTCACTGGTTTCATGGATGGACCACGATGTCTGGGCAAACAGGATCCCCTGTATCAAGACGATGGTGCAAAAGGGGAAGAAAAATACCAAATGGGTGACGATGTCCATGACTCCGCATGTTCTCGGCGAAAATTTACTATAAATGATGTCGATACTGACATGTGCCCGATAAAGCAGCGTATAGGCCGCTGCCAGCATAAAATGAGGACCGTAAATATAGTTGGTCACCTCCGTCGCCCAAATGTTGGGCGCGTTGAATATTCTCCGTGATATCACCTCGTAAACCACCACAATGGTTAATGGAATGATAAGCCAGACAAATATCCTGCCAGTCCATTCGCTGATGTTATCCATAGATTTGAGAATTGATTGTAACTGCATTCACATCCCTTTCAGCGGCAAAACGATTTTAAAATTCAGAACTACTGACGAATAGATTTATAAAAAGAAAGACCTCCGGAAAGTTTCCAGAGGTCTCTTGGTCAGGTTATTCGACACCCATTTTTTCAAGCTCGGCCAGGACTTTATCCACATAGGTGGGATGGAATCCGAAACCGAATTTCCCGGTCATGGCGCGCCAATCTTTATACTCATTGAGGTACTCCATCTGGGATTTTAGAATCTTGGCAAACAAGCCGCCTCTTTCTTTGGCCGCCATGATAATGTATTCGCCGGCCATCTCATCAAGCTTTTTCAGGCTGGCTTCGTCCAGTTCAACAACCTCGGTGCCTTTTTCTTTGAATTTCTCGATGGCTCTACCGGAATCCGCCTCATAAAAGGTGAGGCTTTCCATAGCCGCTGCCTTGGCGGCAGTGCGCAGGATGGCTTTGTATTGCGGCGAAAGTTTGTTATAGGCTTCGAGATTTACCATCATGCCCACCTGGGAAGCCGGCTGAAACCAGCAAGGAACACTCCAGTACTTGGTGATCTCGGCAAAGCCCATTTCCCAATCAATTCCGGGAGCACTGAACTCGGCACCGTCCAGGGTGCCTCTTTCCACTGCCAGGTAAATTTCACCGCCGGCCATCTTCACCGGTGCTCCGCCGAGCTGCTCCAGGATCCAGATGGTTGCCCGGGCCGGCGTTCTCATCTTTTTCCCTTTATAATCCTCGAGCGTCTTGATGGGTCCGGTCTTGGCGGTCGTCCGAAATCCGGATTCAGAGGTCGTCGCGCCCAAATTAAAATATTTCATTCCGAATTTTCCGTAAGCCTCATTGTAGAGCTCCTCACCGCCAAATTGATAATACCAGATCACGTAATCCATGTTGGTGAAGCCGTAAGGCATGGAACCAAGGAAGTCAAAGGCAGGATCCTTGCCGACCCAGTAGCTGGACCAATCCCCCACTGCTTCCACTACGCCCTTGCTGCAGGCGTCGAAATACTCAAAGGCTTTCATGAGTGACCCGGAGGGAAACCATTTAATGTCAAAGTTGCCATCGGTCATTTCTTTGACATATTGAATCATGGCCTTGTCACCGTGATATAGATTGATGGCGGGTGTCCAGGTGCTGCCCATTCTCCATTTTACTTTATCAGCCGCCAGTGCAAAGGAACCAAAAACAAGTACCAGGGTGATGGCACCAATAATTGTAAGAATTCCAAATCTTTTCATTTTTCCCTACCTCCCTAAGTGTGGTGTTGTCGCTTAATTCGATTCTGTGAATAAAATCAACCTTCTTACTTTAAACCTTCACCTCCTTTCCGTTCAGAAGCGTTAATGTTCACTCTTCTCAATGAATGGAATTTCGCAACGCACATCCAACCGCAATAATTGATTTATCAGAAAGCGTATGCTTTTCTAATCTCAACCTTGATCAATATTGTCAAGCCTAATCTATTTAAGCTTTAATAACAGATGAACCACATTCAGTTGCCTATTGGTCTGATGAGGGTTATTCAATTCTCATTTTAACAGCCACATGATTCAGAGCACCTAGCCTCGACCATATCATCCTACACGCCATCAATTACATGAGCTTTGGCATTTTCTGGATGTCTGTTTTGGTTGAGTTTCAGCCAGATGATTGGAGCGATATTTGGTGTGTCTGGGAACAGGTGAGCCAATGCTCAGCGAAAGCCCCTCTGATTTCAACCTGTAAGAATCGTCTCCGGGCAATGATGTGAATTAAACGCTTACACGTGTAATTTACTTTGCCCTTGCCGTGGCGATCTCTCCTTCAGGTCGCCAGATTTCAGGTCCTTTGATCTCCAGCAGTTCCTCATAAATCGGAAAGGGATAGCCGGCGACATCGGCTACCCGGCCAAAATAAGCAGAGCAGCTTAATTGATTGTCGATCTTGCGAAAAATTAACCGGCCGCGGGTGCTATCGATGGTCATCCCTTTCAGGACGCCCTTGATTTTTTCCGACTCAATCGCCTGTGCCTTTTCAACTCCCTGCTTCAAGGCATAAACACCGTCATAGGTCATAACAGCCCAATCGGTAGGATAGCTGTCATGTTTGGCACGATAAGTCTCCACAAATCGGGCCATCATTGGGATGTTCTGGTGTGCAAAAAAGGGAGCTCGGCAACGGCCGTAACGGCCGCGACGAATACTAAGAGCTTGTCGCATCAATTCGGATACGCTGATTAATCCACCGGGATACTCGATCTTTTTAAAAAACCGGTACTCACGGGCGTCTCGCATGAAGTAGGCATTGTCTGCCCCGCCGATCGTCCCTAGAACAAAATCCGGTTTCTGTGCCATCATTGCAATAATAATAGAATTGAACTGGGTTTCCCCCAGCGGCGGCCAGTACTCACTGACTAGCTCCAACTCCGGTGCATTTTGCTTCATCAGTTGGACCTGAATCGCCTGGCTCGAACGCCCCCAGGCATAATCCGAGGCAATCGTCGCGTACCGTTGCCACCCCTTCTCACGGGCCAGTTTAGCGATTCCCATGATGAGGCCCTTGGCCATCATATAGGTATTGGGAACCGTCGAGAAGGTGTAAGGGCTGAAATCTGTTTTGGTAATATCCTCCGAATTGCTGATGGTTGCAATGTGCAGAACTTGAGCTTCGCGGCAAATCGGTTTGATGGCCATAGCGCAGGCGCTGGAATAGGTCCCGATGATGCAGCGCACCTTATCCTTATGAATAAGTTTGTTTACGACGTCCTTTGCAATGTTGGGATTGGTCTGAGTATCCCGAATGAAAAGCTTTATTGGGTGACGACCCAGGAAACCGCCTTGGGCGTTGATCTCATTGACGGCAATTTCAATGGCCTCGACCGCTTCTTCCGAGTAAGGTGCACCGGTTCCGGACAGTCCGAGGGCAACCCCCAGATGATAAGGTTCATCGCCACATGCTGGAGAGGTATACCAGATAAAAATGACCACACCTACAAAAGCCATGGAGATTGGTCTCATTATTAATTTCATTTCAAACCCCTTATATCTTTATCAGACAACTTGATTGGGATCGTCTTGTTCATGATTTGGCACTAGCGGTAGGCAACAGCCGGCAACCAGATCACGAGTTGGGGCCAGTAAGCAATAATCAGCATACCGATCATTTGCAGGATGATAAACGGAATGACACCTTTATAAATATCACCCAGCGTAACTTCAGGTGGGCAGATACCTTTGAGGTAAAACAGTGCAAATCCCACCGGTGGTGAAAGAAATGAGGTCTGCAATGTTACGGCAATTAGGATTGTAAACCATACCAGGGTTGGATTGTCGACGACCCCGTACCCGTCAATAGGAAGTCCTAAATTTTCAACCACAGGTGCAACCAAAGGCAGGATAATTAAGGTGATCTCAATCCAGTCCAGAAAGAATCCCAGCAGGAAGACACAGAACAGAATAAAAAACATAATTCCGTAAGGACCGAATGGCAGCGACGTCAAAATCCTTTCGATGAATTCATCGCCACCCAAACTCCTCAGTACTAGAGCAAAAGCCGTGGCTCCGATCAGGATGCCATATATGTAGGCACTCGTATTAAAACATGCTTTGGTAACTTCCTTGAGCACCTTCCAGCTGAAATTACGGTTGATAGCAGCTAAAATGATTGCACCCAGCGCACCCACCCCGCTCGCTTCGGTGGGGGTGGTGATACCGGCAAAAATGGAACCCAGCACCGCAAAGATCAAAAGTGCAGCCGGCAGAATATCCTTGATGGCATCCCATATCATCCTCAACTGGATGGGTTTACGTTCCGGATCCAGCGGCGCCGAGTCCGGTTTGATCAGTCCGTAAATAAGGATAAAAGCGATATACAACACCCCCAGAATAAGGCCGGGAAATACGGCACCCATAAATAGGTCACCGACGGAAAGGGCCAGCTGGTCGGCCATAATTACCAGCATGATACTGGGAGGAATCAAGATTCCCAAGGTACCGGATCCTGCAACAGTTCCTACGGCAAAGGTTTTGGCATACCCCTGCTTCATCATGGCAGGAATGGTCAAAAGCCCCAGCAGCACAACCGAGGCTCCGACAATGCCGGTGGAAGCCGCCAGGATGATACCAATCAGACATACGGTAACAGCAAGCCCACCGCGTACCTTACCAAACAGGTTTTGCATGGATTTCATCATTTTTTCGGCAATACCCGACCGATCCAGCATAAGCCCCATGAAAATGAACATGGGAAGGGCTACCAAGACCCAGTTATACATGAGCCGATAGACGCGATTGACGTTCATGCTATAGACCGTGTAATCGATCCCGGTAAATGCATCCAGATATTGATCGGCCAACATCCCGACGCCGGTAAAGATCACCGCCGTACCGCCTAGTACCCAGGCGATGGGAAACCCTGTAAAGAGAAGAGCGATAAAGCTCACAAACATGGCGATGACAAGATAATCACTGATCTCCATGGCCTATAGTCTCCTTAAGGTTGATAATGCCCGAACCAGACGTGAAAAAGACGCCAAAACAACGAGGGCAAACGATATGGGCAAGACGGATTTGATCGCCCATCGCCAAGGCAGCCCCTGGGGTGCCACCGAGCGTTCGTTAAGCCGCCAAGCTTCATGGACAAAATCGAGGCTTTGATAAAAAAGGAGGCCGGCAAACGGCAACAACAGAAATATAATGCCGAAAATATCCCAGCGACACTGCCATTTGGGGCTACATCTATCATACAATAAGTCCATGCCCACATGGGAGTCCGTTGTCACCGCATAGGATAGACCGAACATGAACGCCACTGCGTAAAAATGCCACTGGAGTTCTTCCAGGATTACCAAGCCGTGTCCAAATCCGTAGCGTAAAATAACCTGAAGAATGATAAGCAGGATGACAATGCAATTGGCCCACATGAGGGCATGACCAATTCGTCGAATGGCGGCATCGATCGCATCACTGAATTTGTTTGGGGTTTCTGGTGTCTCTTTGTTCATGACAATGTCCTCGTAAAGGGTGGCGGGATGGCGTTGCAACAGGAGGGCTTTAAAACCGACTGCACACCTTTTCTTCGAACGCCGACCGGCATACCATCGTCAAAGAAGGTCGGTGGAGGGCTTTTTGCCCCCCACCGTGATCAGGGTCAACCTTAGCTTTACTATTGAGCAGGTTTCGGCCGAGGTAAAAATCCGTAATCCTTCCAGATCTTGTATTCGGCCCTAAAGGCCTGGAGATCTTCCCACACCGTCTTGAAAAAGGCATCCTTGGCCGAATTTTCTGCAGCGACTTCTTCCCAGGCTTTCTTAAAATGCGCCAGCATCTCGTCGGACCAATACTTATTGGTCACGCCGTGTTTATTAACATTTTCCAGCAAAACCTTGGCCTGAATGGACTCCGCATAGGCCATGGTGTCCAACGTGCTGGCCTTGCACAGGACTTCGATGAGCATCCGCTGTCTGTCACTCATGCTGTTCCACACATCTTTATTGATCAACAGTTCAAACAGGGTTGCCTGTTGATGCCAGCCGGGAAAATAATTGTATTTAGCGATCTTATAAAATCCAAGTTTGGTGTCGATGGCGGGCATGGAAAACTCTGAACCCTCGATGGCCTTTTTTTCCAGCGCCGCAAAAATTTCGCCACCGGGAATTAATGTGACCGAAGCGCCCAATTTTTGAAGCGTTTTTCCACCCAGGCCGAAAAAGCGAATCGGCAACCCTTTGTAGTCTTCGATGCTGTTGACTTCCTTGACATACCAGCCGGAAGTTTCGGGCGGCAGAACACCCGCCAGTAGGGCTTTGACGTTCATTCCATTGTCGTCATACATCTGCTGCCACAGCTTCATCCCATTCCCATAGTAAATCCAGGCAATATATTCAGTCGACTCAGGCCCAAAAGGTACAGCGGTGAAAAAATCTGCAGCCGGAAACTTGCCGGCCCAGTATCCCGACACCCCATAGCAGGCGTTGACCTTGCCAGCATGAACCGCATCAAGCATTTCAAAGGCCGGTATTAATTTACCCGGTTCATAAATCTTGATTTTCATGGTGCCGCCACTGAGGAGTTCAATTCTATCAGCCATCCAGATAATGGTAGTGCCTAATCCCGGCAGGGCTGAAGGATAAGCCATCGGAACCTTCAGCAGAATTTTCTTTTCATCTTCAGCTGAAGCCTGGCCTGCCGATAAACCAAAAATAACTGCAAACAAAAATACGCAAATCATCGTGACACTAATTTTTTTCATCGTCATGTCTCCTTTCTTAGGTTTTGAATAGGAAAATAATTTATTTCTCATTTAGAATTTATCTAATTTACCACCTCCTTTGCTGTCAAGGAATAAACCATAGTTTCGATTTTCAATTTGCAGTTGAATACCAAAATTAGCTATTAGACTCTTTGTCCATCTTTTTTTGCGCGTATGTTTTGACCACACCGCCGTCAAACAACAGATCCCCCCCGTTAAGATATTTTGCGAACCGTGAAAACCCAAACAGAAAGAGATTACCGACTTCAATCGGCGACATCATTTCCTTGATACGGGAATGTCCCAACATGACATCCCGCACAACTTCCTCGGGGGTGATTCCTCTTTGCTCCGCCTGGGCAGGGACCTGGTTTAAGGTTAAGGCCGTTTTCACGAACCCGGTGCTGACCGTGAACGAACGAATCTTGCCGTCTCCTTCGGCTGCCAAAGACTGGGTCAGGGCACGCAGACCGAATTTTGTAATATTGTAAACCGGCTTGTTAAGGGTGCTGACATGAGCGTGAATAGACGCCATATTGCCGATGGCACCGGTCCCGTCATTACTTTTTCGCATGTGTGGAAATGTTAGTTTAGAAAGGTAAAAAGGCGCGCGCAGCATGAGCTTCTGCATGTGGTCGTATTTTTCCATGGGAAAATTTTCAACGGCGTCAATATGCTGGATCCCGGCAATGTTGGCCACATACTTAATGGCGCCTAATTTCGCCGCTTCTGCGACAGCATGTTGGATATCCTCATCTTTACAGAGGTCGGTTTTGACAAAAATCATCTGTCCGCCCATCTCGCGAGCCAGTTTTTGGGTTTTCATCCCTTCCGCTTCATTAACGTCCAACCCCACGGTCATCAATTGGTTTGCAGCTGCGGCAACCGCCGTCGCCCGGCCGATGCCGGTACCCGAACCGGTAACGATACAGACATTGTTGGTATTAAAATGATCATCTTCCAAAATCAGGATATCTTCGTGCTTTATTTCCGGCTCACTGATGTCCATCGGATTCCTCCTTGTCCCTGATATGACGACTAATCCTGATCACTAAACCAATGAACTGTTAATAGGCCCTTATCGGGTTTTTCTGACAACATGTTGTAAGGAAAAAAAGGTGTCAGGTGTCAGTGTTCAGGATTTGCGACTCGCCTTCCTGACACCCGAAACTTATATAATTTATCAGCCTGCTCTCTGCCCTTCAGGTTCCACTTTTGTCAAACTTGGTCTCGCAAAAAGTTTAGTATCCTTAGCCGAATATGTATCGCCAAAGTGCTTTGCAAATTTTAGACCATGGGATTTTCATTGAAATTCAAAGGCTTCGCCCTCGGCCGGATCCGACTTAATTATGCTAATTTTCAATGAAGGCTACTAGTTAGTCATCTCAGTTATTTTTTTCCTCGACATTCTCGGCAGTAGTTTATATACAAAGAAATGTATCAAATGATATACATGTTTCCATACTGATACGGACGACGGCCGGGGTGGACCGGTCGTCGGTTCGACCTAAAATTCAACTAAATGCCAAAACCAAAAAATAACAAACGGCCGCCGGATAAATCGCACCTGCACCGGCAATTAGAAATGTATGAGCTCATTCTTGAGAACATATACAATGGGATTATGGTCACGGATGCTGAAGGTTATATTACCCATTTTAACAAACCTTACGGGCAATTCCTGGAACTAGATCCTGATGAACAAATCGGCAGACATTGCACGGAAGTCATAGAAAACACGCGCATGCACATTGTCGCGCAAACCGGAAAGGCGGAAATCAACCAAACCCAGTGGATCAAGGGGCAAAACATGGTTGTTCAGCGTATTCCCATCTGGCAAGATGGTAAAGTCATCGCGGTTTTCGGACAGGTTATGTTCAAGGATATAAAGGATGTCAGCAAGCTCGCCAATAAACTTTCACTGCTGGAATCAAAAGTCAAACTTTACGAGGAAGAGCTCATTACCCTACGTTCCACCCGCTATACGTTTGACAGCATTGTCGGCACCAGCCAGGCCATTTCGATATTAAAAAAAGAAGCGCTGAATGCCGCCACCAATCAATTTCCGGTTTTAATAACCGGTGACAGTGGCACGGGTAAGGAGCTTTTTGCCCAGGCCATCCATCACGCCAGCCCTCGAAAATTGTATCCTTTTGTGCGAATTAATTGCTCAGCGATCCCCAAGGATTTACTTGAATCAGAGCTTTTTGGATATGATAAAGGCGCATTTACCGGTGCGAAAGCGGAAGGTAAACCCGGTAAATTTGAGATCGCCAATCATGGGACCGTATTTTTAGATGAAATCGGAGACCTACCCCTGGAAATGCAGCCTAAATTGCTGCGGGTCGTGGAAGAGAAGGAGTTTGAACGTGTCGGCGGAACCAGAGTGATTCGATCCGATTTTCGGGTGATTGCAGCCACCAATCAGAACCTGGAAAAAATGTTGTCTGACGGCCGGTTCCGCAAAGATCTCTATTATCGTCTGAATGTTATACCGCTGCATATTCCACCGTTGCGGGAACGCAGAAACGATATAATTCCTCTGACCCGGCACTTCATGCATCAAATGGCTCAGGAAGCCGTACTTCCCGAGATAAATTTAGGTGCGGAAGCCAAAAAGGCCCTCATGCGTCATGACTGGCCCGGAAATGTGAGGGAACTTTTAAACGTATTGGAAAGAACCCTATCGTCCATTGAGACCGACACCGTACGCTTGGTGGACCTTCCCTTTTATTTACATCGTACTCAAAAAAAGCCTCCCCAAAAAAACCAAACCTCTATCAGAGAGGTACAGGCCATGGCGGAAAAAGAGGCGATCCGCTATGCCTTGAAGGAAACCAACCACAACAAGGTCAAGGCGGCAAGAATATTGGGCATCCACCGGACACTTTTGTATAAAAAGATGAAAAAATACAATATTTCACTGGGGCCTAAGGCCTAGTCCTAATTTCAAGCACACTTGCAAAATCATAAATAACATATTAGGATAAAAACAGATTAGAAAGGAAAAACCATGGGATGGATGGAGACACTGACTAAAGAAGCCTTTTTTGCGGCGGTGAGAGAAGCCGTAAAGCCTGAATTTGAGACGCTCGAAAAGCGCTTTGAGGCGCTCGAAAACCGCCTGGAAAGCGAGATTAAAGGTGTGACCGGTCAAATAAAAGGCATCGAGGGTGAAATTTCAGGCATGAAAAGCCAAATAGGAAGCCTACATCGTGAAATAGGAAGCCTCCATCGCGAAATAGAAAGCCTCCATCGCGAAATGGAGACCGGCCTTCGCACATTAAATGACAAAATAGACTACAAGTACGAAAACCTCGAAGGTAAGATCGAGAATATTCATACCTCCGTAAAATCGTTCTTTAACGAAACCAAGGCCGATTTTTATGAGAAACTTTATGAGAAGCGTATAGAGGTATCCAAGCCCCCTTTAGCCGAAAACACAAGCGAACAATAACTCGTTATAATTGTTACCTGGCTCCACGGGCTTTGCCTTTTGCTGAATTCCGCATACCGCATTCTTTTTTTCCGACGTCCCTCCAGGGCGTAGGCCAGTATGACCCCTACGGGCCGGAGGCCCATACCAACGCCTTTTATGCCCTAATTGTCAACAACCTGTATCCTGCAACTCAAATCCGTTTCAACGCCTTGCGTGCCTCATCACCGCTTTCATAAATATGAGGCGCCACATCCCGTTTTTTGAGCGCATCTCCCAGTTTCATACGCAGAAACGTACTGGTGGTATACCGGGTCACACCCGAATAGTAGCTGTCAACCAAATGTTTCACCATATCCGTGTATTCGTCCACAACATCCGGCAGGATGGTAAAATTATCATAGTTGACAATCGTGTAGACCTTTGCGCGCAACGGTGCGACGATCTTTTCGACGGCATTTTTTATTTCCTGCACTTCTTGTGCGGTCTTAACAGCAAATCCTTCAAAATTGACAAAAAAGAGATTTTCGTCGGCATCGTAAGTCAGCCGTTCTTCCAACGTCAGGGTCAGCAAATCTTCCTTCAACCCCATGGGTTCCGGCTGGAAAATCCGTGCATCCATCAGGCGTGGCGAACCGTTGATCGTGGGTTTAAAATCCATTAAAGCCAGGATATCTTTTTCCAAATCAACGCCTGGAGCGATCTCTACCAGTTCCATACCAGCCTCATTTAAGGCGAAAACGCATCGCTCGGTAATGTAGAGGACCGGCTGTTTTTTTCTTTGCGCATATTTGCCGCTGAAGGTGACATGCTCTACCTGATCGAGAAATTTTTTGGCGCTTCCCTCCTGTTCGATGTTTACCCGACCTTGGTGGATCGCAACCTTCAATCCGCCAGCAGTGAAGGTCCCCAGGAAACAAACTTTTTGGGCGTTCTGGCTGATATTGATAAATCCGCCGGCACCGGCCAGTTTGGGCCCGAATTTACTGACATTTAAGTTTCCCGCCTTATCGGCCTGGGCCAGTCCTAAAAATGCCATGTCCAGTCCACCGCCGTCATAAAAATCAAACTGGTTGGGCTGATCGATGAGGGCCTCAGTGTTGGTGGCGGCACCGAAGTTCAGTCCGCCGGCCGGTACACCGCCGATAACCCCGGGTTCGGCGGTGAGGGTAATGTAATTTAATATCTTTTCCTCAGCGGCAATGGTGGCGATCCCCTCCGGCACACCGATACCCAAGTTCACGACACTGTTGGCCTTTAGCTCAAATGCCGCCCTTCTGGCGATGACTTTTCGGGGTCCCATGGCCATCGGTTCAATAGAGTGCATGGGAACTTTCACCTCGCTGCTGAAGGAGGGGTTGTATGCCTCGGCAAATGTCTGCCAGTGGTTTTCAGGCCGGGAGACGACCACGCAATCCACCATGATACCCGGTATTTTCACCTGGCGCGCATTGAGCGTGCCGCGATCGGCAATTCGCTCAACTTGGACCACGACAAAACCGCCGGAATTTTTCGCAGCGGTCGCAATGGCGAGAGACTCGAGCGTCAGGGCTTCCTTTTCCATGGTAACATTGCCGTCCGTATCAGCAGTGGTGCCCCGTAAAATGGCAACATTGATTGGAAGGGTTTTATAGGCCAGATACTCCTGACCATCAAAACTGATGAGCTCTACGATATCTTCGGTGGTCTTTTCATTGATCTTTCCGCCGCCATTACGCGGATCAACAAAGGTCCCCAAACCGACCGTTGTAATTGTTCTGGGTTTGTGGGCCGCAATGTCGCGGTACATGTGGGATATCACACCTTGGGGCAAATTGTAGGCCATGATTTTATTTTCGATCGCCAGCCTCTGAAGCTTTGGAACCAAGCCCCAGTGGCCCCCGATCACCCGTTTCACCAGACCGTCGTGGCCCAGGTGGTTCAATCCTCTGTCGACCCCATCGCCCTGGCCGGCCGCATAAAGCAACGTGAGATCGCGAGGTTTTTGATGATTTATAAAATAATTCTCAAGCTCAATGGCCAGCTCTTCGGCAAAGCCGATTCCGACAAATCCGCCGGTCGCAATCGTATCGCCGTCACGAATCACCCGCACTGCTTCCTCGGCCGATACGACCTTGCCTTTTTTTGCTCGTGCCGCCGGCAATCCGGAAAGCAATGGATGGGAATAACTACTATCAGCCTCTATTCCTTGCTCATTCATGGGTGACCTCCACAAATCTTCAATCTTCCGATTTTCAATTTTCAATCGCTCTTTGGCGCCCTCGGCGGGCTCACCAGGGCCTCACCGTCGACGACAATGGTTTTTTCTTGATTGATGCAGTATGTTTTTAGACGAACTCTTTTTTTATCGGCAATGATTTCCGCCACCTCGACCACCGCGGTGATGGTATCACCGAGTTTAACCGGTGCCAGGAAATTGGCTTCCTGGCGCATATAAACCGATCCCGGCCCCGGCAGCATTGTGCCGATAACGGTGGATATAAAGCTGGCCGACAACATACCGTGAGCGATACGGGTCTTGAAAAAAGTATCTTTGGCAAACTCCTCACTGACATGAGCCGGATTGAGATCACCGGTAATCCCGGCAAATAAATAAACGTCGGATTCAGAAACCGTTTTGGAAAATTTGGCCGTGTCTCCCACTTTCATTTCTTCAATTGTTTTACCAATCATAGGTGATCCTCCTGTTTTGGTCTTTAGGGGGGGGTTATCTGACAACAAGTTGTATATGACGAAAGGTGTTCCGTCGCGGATCAGGTGTCAGCAATTAGAAAATTTCAAATAACAAATCACAAATACCAAAAAAATCCCAATAACCGAAATTCAAAATCCCAAATAAATCTCAAAATGCAATGAATCAACATCAAAACGGGTTTGGCTCATTGGAGATTGGAATTTGGATATTATTTGTTATTTTTTATTTGGTGCTTGGAATTTTTTCAATTCAAGGACTCAACGATACTTACATAAGCAATACGACTTATTTACCATATTTATGTGGCATGACATTAGTCTTCATCATTTTCCTCAGAGGGTGGCTTAGAGTTGGGAAATTGGTCAAAAAACGCTTGAAAAGGATTGAGCTGGCGCATCGATTCTTGCGTCATCTCCGAAAAATCCGTTCCCATTTCCAGCCAATTTTTAAACTGTTCATCCACCTTGCTTCTGTATGTCAGGTAGGCGTTGAACGTCTGTTCGAGATAGTTCTCAAAAAAATCATGCAGAACATTTTCGCCGTAGCGAATAATCATATGCAACAGGCGCGCCGGCAGCAAGGCATTATTGTTTTTAGCCTTCTCCAGAATGATTTGGGTCAATACGAAGGCCGTGACGTCCTCCTTGGTTTTGGCGTCGATGGCTTTAATCGTCTGCCCCTGACGGATAGTGTCTGCCACCTCGCTCAAGGTTACGTAGGCACTCTTTTGCGTGTCGTACAACCGCCGATTGGCATATTTTTTCAGTACTATCATGTTCTTATTCCAATCTTGATTTTTCTCCTATTATGTCTTAATGCAACATAGTGGGAAAACTATTTTCTGCTTTCAGATGTATTTTTTTTATTAATTATTCTAAAAAGTTAATAAAGTAACTCTTCGGCTCTGGCCGTCGCCTGAACCCTCCTTTTTTGTGCATTGCAAAATATTTTGCTTGACAGGTCTTTGAAATCGATTATATTACGCTCAAGTTCAAAGCCGGCCGGAGTCGCTTTAGAAGACATATTCATAGCATGTTCACCGAAACAATTGCAAAACAAATTAAAGGAGAAAAACAATGGACCCTAATTTGATGTTAAAACAAATGCTGGACTTTAATAAAACCGCTTATGACAACAGTTTTAGTGCCATGTTGACTATTCAGGAGCAAAATGCGAAGATGGTAAACACTTTTTTAGAACAGGCTAACTGGATGCCGGAAGAGGGTAAAAAGCTCATTCGGGACTGGGTTGGTGCTTATAAGAAAGGATGCGAAGACTTCAAAAAAGCTGCCGATGACAACTATAAAAAGGTGGAAGATTTTTTTGCGAAAACAAAATCCGAGTAATGCCAAGAAGATGGCAACCTGAATGACGCAGGAGACATTTAATGAGCGCGCAAGAAGCCGATACGACGTATAAATTTTGGAATGACCTCCCGGGGTACGATCGCACTGCCCTGCAACTCGCTGCGGCGCAAATGCGCAGTGTTGTGGCGTATGGCGGTGTCCTTGCCAAGTATCACCAGGACTTCATGCAGCCCTTTTGGACCGCATTGGAGGCCTTTTTATCCACGGAACAAGAGAAACTTCTGCGTCATCCCGTGGCCGATAGTATGCGGGATTATTTTGAACTTCTGCAATTCAACCTGCAAGTGGGCGATAAAGGATTCTCAAGCGGTATGAACGCCATGCTAGAATACCATGGCGCCAGGGCCAATGATGCCATTCAGGCCTGGTTGAATACCGTCTACAAACGTGACGGCGAGACAATTGTCGATTTTACCGAGAATGAGGCCCGCTTGCTGGAAACCCTTCTTTACGCATATCCGAAAGCCATTCGCGCCATAAAACCCGAATACGGATTCCATTTCGATGAAGACGGCTACATTAAAGCCGGTGAAACGGATCGCTACTTGATTTACCAGGTGTTGCCGACCAATTCCAAGAGTGTCAGAAAAAACGGCAAGCCGGTTCTGATTCTACCACCCTACGTTTTAGGGCCCAACATTCTGGCTTTTTTGCCCGGTGAAGGCAAAAGCTACGTCCATGCTTACGCCAACCAAGGCATTCCCACCTATATTCGCATCATGAAAGATATCGATACGACCCCGGCCGTCCAGACCCTGACCGGGGAACAGGACGCACTGGATACCCGTACCTTTTGTGAAATTATTAAAAAGAAACACGGGCAGCCCGTCACCCTGAACGGCTTCTGCCAAGGCGGTTTTGTAGCGATAACCGGCCTGCTTTCCGGAAAACTGGACGGCCTGGTGGACACCTTGATTAACTGTGTGGCACCGATGGACGGCACCCGCAGCAATGCGCTGGTCGAATATATGCAGCACCTGCCTCCCCGTTTCAGAGACCTCGGCTATGCCGTCAAATCACTGCCCAATGGCAACCGCGTTGTGGACGGCAAGGTCATGAGCTGGGTATACAAGCTGAAAAGTATGGAAAATGAAGCGCCACTGTATACGCTCTATCGCGATTTGAAAATTTTTGATAACGGTAACCGGGGCCCGGCAAAAATCAGCAAAACAGCCGCCGCCATAAACAATTGGTTAATTTATGACCGCAATGATCTGCCCGAAGCGATAACCAAAATGAGCTTTGATTCTTATACCGTACCGGTGGATAACCAGGGCAACCTGCCTTTCAAACTGTTCGATCGCAAGCTGAATTTCAAGCGTTTGCAGGAAAAAAACATCTCGTTTCTGATGTGCTATGCGGAAAAAGACGATCTAGTGGACAAAGATGCGGCCTTGGCACCCCTGGATTTTATACCGGCGGAAGTCACCTGTTTTCCAAAAGGCCATGGCGCTATTGCAACCTCCTGGTCTCGCCCAGATTCCGCCTGTGCATTGCACACCCGATTTGGCGACAATTACCGTGGTCCGGTCCGCTTCCATTTAGATATAGAAAAAGAAAAGAAAAAAAAGCAGAAAATCCGGACCAAGAACGCCAAGGCTTGATGCCACACCAAAGAAGCGGTGATTGCCGCTAAATGGCCGTTGGCAAATTCAGAACTCTTGACGTGTCGTAAATCCGCATGCAACAGAAAGCTCTAAAATCGCGTCAATAAAACTGAAATTGGGCGAATCGTTCTGAATTTTTTAATTTCAGGTCTCTAACTAATA
>JASFFJ010000012.1:0-27314 GCA_050124355.1 Desulfobacterales bacterium
CCCAATCCTGAACAATGACGAATGACAATTCTTCAATCTTGACAGTCCCGTAAAAAGTCCATCTGCCGTCATGCCGGACTTGATCCGGTATCCAGAACCCCTTGAATTTACTGGATTCCGGCCTTCGCCGGAATGACGTTAAATCGGAAAAACCGACTTTTTGCGAGTTTATCAATCTTAAATCGTCAATATTCAATCCCGGCTTGTCCGGATTGGGTATTCTTTGGTCAATCCAAAGGCTGAAACCAATCCACGAAGCGCTCATCCTTAAACTCAATGATATCATTCATCAATTGCATTACCTGCCCGGTCACCGGACCGGGCGCATCCAATTTCCGATCCTCCAAGCGGGCGATCGGTTCGACTTTTATACCCGTATGACAGGTGAAAACCTCGTCGGCGTCTGATAATTCCTCAGCGCTGATGGGACCTTCCTGGGCGGGGATCCCGATTTTTCCAACCGCTTCAAGAATCGACATTCGGGTAATGCTTGACAAAATCCGTCCCAAGGGCGGCGTTTTGAGAACGCCGTCTTTTACGATAAATACCGACTCGATAGACCCTTCGGCCAGAAACCCATCCGTGTCCAGTGCGATACCAATATCAAAGCCGCGATTGTTGGCATCTTTTCGCACCAGATAACCGTTCAAATAATTGGAACAGGCCTTGGCGGCCACGGGCACCGTGGCCGGATGGATCTTGCGCCACTTAGATACGCAAGCGGAAATCGAGCTGGCCTGGTCCAATTTCAAATCATCACTTTTGGGGATGGCAAAGACAGCCAGATCCAATTTGACGTCCAATACCAGTTGAATTATGGCCTCTTCACCCCAGTAGGCCAGTATTTTAATTAATCCCCGCCCCAGGTTATTGGCGGCAACCGCGGATTTTACCGCCGCCATGATTTCTTCAGTAGAATAGGCCAGTTCCATCTCCAACAGCTCGGCACTTCTCATCAGCCGTTTGAGGTGCTCATTCATCCGGAATGCCATTCGGCCTTCGGGCCCCACATGAACCCCAAACACTTCAAAAAAAGCCGAACCCCGTGAAAACCCATGGGACAAGAGCGGTACGGTGGCCTCCGACCACGGGATCAAGTTTCCGTTCAACCAGACTTTAGAATCGGTATTCATGTATTCCTCCATTCAATTTTGATTTAATATATGTGCCGGACAGATATAGAACTAAAAAAAATATCTCGCAATTTCAGGGTGCGATACTCAAAAGCCCTCCGACCGCTGACACGTGAAACTCGACACCTGTCCTCTGTCATCTGACTTCTGTCCTCTATCTTCTGTCTTCCGTCCTCTGTCCTCCGGTTAGGGTGTCACCCAGATATAGTCAGCAATATCCAATTCAACCACATCGCCCACCGGGGCCAGATAAATCGTTCGGAAGGCTACAGCGGTCCGGCTAAAAGCCCGGTCCGGTATCCCATATTTAAATTGGATATGACCATTACCGGCCAGCACAACCATAACATCATTTTCAAGATGTTGGGAAATCATCTCCGCCATGGCGTCCTCCCATACGGACTGGGCGGCATAAAAATTTTCAAATTCAACCTCACCCCTGAAATGGTGCTTGTGGCCATCAAATACATTTTGAAGGTAGTCACGGTGGGCCGTCTTGGACATATCTATTTGTTTTGGAAGATGTTTTTTTTCCTCTGGTCTTAAATTGTCGATACCGCCTTCACGAATCTTGGGGGGAATATAGCTGGGAATGTTCAACGCCACCAGGCGAATGTGATTTTCTTGGATAAATTCCAAAATTTCACGATACAGGGAAAAGTCAAAGCGCCAATTGGCATACCAGTGAGATTTCTTTAGAAAATCCTTTTGATCCAATTCGCCGGCCGACCACATATCAAGTACTTCCTGATAGGTGTGATCAAACATCTCCATGCCCACGGCCAGGTTTGGTTGATTTTTAAAGATGGCCTGCATGACCTCCAACTGGATGCGGTGGTGTGCAACATTGGTATGTTTTTCGCCGATATAAACGATTCGACAGTTGTTCAAATCAGCTAAAAGTTCCTCAAACGATACCGGTTTTCCAAGTTTTGTGGAAATAATGCTACCTTCTTCAAAAGACAGGTCCGTATCTTGAATCGTAAGTCTTTTTATTGGTGCCACCGCACAACCCCACAGAAAAAGCATTAAGGTCAGACCGAATAGATAATAACGAGGCCTTTTGTCAAACCAATTGATCTCCTGCATAGCATTTATGTGTTTCATAGCTTGATTTTTCTCTCTTGGCGGCATAAAATTTAATGGAACCGTTCACAGGTTCAGGGTTCAAAGGCTCATAGGTTGATTTCCCCGTCACATTTCCCAATGAAATCGATGATAAAGGGAAAAATAGCGAAGCAATTAACTCTGAATGGGCAACCCGAAACCTCTTAAACCAGACAGACCGAATGTCCAATTTATGGGCAATTAAGCGTTTTATAACGCTCTACGATCACATTTATTTGATGAATAACGAAATCTGTGATGTCAGCGGTGTGGGCTTTTACAACCCGGAACGTTGAACGCTGAACCGCTCAACCTATTAATTTGTTATGTCGCCCATCAAGATCCCCGTATTCCGCAAAACCGCCAATCCCTGGTATCAATCCAAGATGGTATACGCACTGACCATTGCCTTCATGGTGATAGTGCTCCTCTTCGGCTTGGTGGGTATCTCGGTGACCCGCGAAATTGAGCAATACAATGACTACGTCTGGGTGCCAGTTGTCCTCGTCGTATTGAGCACCGTCGTCATGATATCCGCCATCATTCGCTTAATCAATCGTCACTACCTCAAGTAAAAGCTCGATGAAATGATGCAGGATACGGGCGGTGGCTCCCCATATGACGACATCTTCAAATGGATATCTCAGTTCATCAACATCAGGTATGCGGCCATTGAAATTGTTGGTATTGTGGGTCTGGACAAGCTCTCGCAGGGGAATTTTTAGGATTCTTGAGATTTCTGCCGGATCGGGTCGCATCGGTCCCCCTGCCTTCCACATCCCGGTGAAAACTTCAATATCTCTGTTGTTGATGGTTTGAAAATGGCCTAAAGATCCTATGAATTCAACCTGATCGCGGCGGATACCCATCTCTTCTTCCAACTCGCGAAAAGCACCGTCAAGGGGACTGATATCTTCTGCATCCAGATGGCCCCCCGGCAAGGCCACCTGATTGCGCCAGGGGTAGCCCTCACTGTCCGCTTTCTGAATTGCCAGAATATGAGGTTCCTCAAGATCAAATATAAGAAGAAAAACACAGGCCGGTTTAAAGGTACGGTTATCGGGAGGTTCAGGTGAGGAATGATTACAAATGATGTCTCTCAAGCCCTCAATATCGATATCTACGAGACCTACATCTTTCAACCGCAAAGGTGATTTCATTCTGGCAGTACTCTTCACTGTCCGGCGGCGTCATCCAGCAGTGACTTCAAAATTTTCATTTGTTTATTCTCCCATCCTGCGAACGATATGTGCGACAAGCTGCTCTGAACGCCTAACGTGTATCCAAACGATATTCAAATATGGGCATCCGTCGCGAATCAGGGGAACCTCAAAGTCAGCTCTAACTGATTGTGGTAGAAACGTTTTACCTTCACGGATATGGCACTAAAATCCCAAAACCCAATACTCAAATTACAAAATTAAATGACCAAAACATCACAAATCAGCGACCACCAGCAGAGCGTGGTCCCGGCCCCTTCGAGGGGCCATCCTCATACACCAAGCTCTGCTGGTGGTCGCTGATTTATCGGATGTCATGCAAAATTTTGTCTGTTTTGAATTTTGAATTTCTTTCATTGTGATTTGTTTGAGTTTTGTAATTTGGTGCTTGTAGTTTGCTATTTCCCCGATGAGTCGGAATTCCCCTTCGCACCAACCGGTTTATCCGGGTCAGGATATCTGGAAATTAATCACTATTATGCGAGTTGGCGTCGCAAAAGCTTTGTACCATCATTGCACCCAATTCTTTGGAACGATTGGTTGCAGCCTCAACTGCATTGATCAGGGTGGTGCGCAGGCCACCACTTTCAAGGGTCGCCAGTCCAGCAATCGCCGTACCACCGGGTGAGGTCACCTTATCTTTCAGCTGCCCGGGATGCTCCTGGGTCTCTATTAACAATTTTGCAGCGCCCAGCACCGTTTGCGCTGCCAAAAACAGAGAGTCCTGCCGTGAGAGTCCCACCTTTACGCCGGCATCCGCCAATGCATCCACGATTAAAAAGATATAGGCCGGCCCGCTCCCGCTTAAACCGGTGGTGGCATCCATTAATTCATTCTCTTTCAAAAAAATACACTTACCAATGGAATTGAAAATCTCCATGGCCAGTTGAATATCCTCCTGGGTGGCATGGGCCCCGGCGGCAATCGCGGTGGCCGCCTCTTTGACTGCCGCTGCAATGTTGGGCATCACCCGGATGAGCCGTAAATCCATCTTGACACAGGTTTCCATGGCCCCCAGCGGAACACCGGCAGCTATGGAGATGATCAGTTTGGACGTATCCAGTTTCGGGGCAGTTTCGATTAAAACCGTTGCCAGGATCTGTGGTTTAACCGCATAAATGACGATGTCGGCTTCCGTCACCGCCTGGAGATTGTTGCCGGTGGTGCGCACGTTGTAAGTTGATTTGATTTCATCGAGCTTGCTTTGCCTGACATCGGTGCAGATAATATTTTTTGGTGCCGATGATTTGGAACCAATCAGACCACTGACCAATGCTTCTCCCATATTCCCTACCCCGAGAATGGCAATCTTTTTATCGTTTAGCATAAACGGCGAACTCCTTATAACCAACCCGGACAAGCCGGAATTGAAGATTGAAAATTGAAGATTGAAGATTTATTGATGTCGCTGCGCTCTGCCTATTTAAGATCGCTTTTAGGGATTGATCCCGCCGAAGGCGGACCTTAAATATTCAATCTTCAATCGACAATCTTCAATCAATGGAATTAGTGATTTGCTTACACAATGCGTACCTTCAACATGTCGTCAGAAAAAACGGACTGCAGAAGCCTATAACTGCCGAATTCGTCTGGCCCACGTTCGGTCCCCAAGCTTATCTGCAAGACTTTTGGCCAGTTCATAGCCATAAGCGTGGACGTCCATCGCTTGTTCGGCCTTATTGTATACCCGGGTTGCCCATTCCGTATCGGAAAAATATTTTAAAATGCTTTCAGCTAAATAGACGAGGTCATGGGTCGTATTCAGTTTTTCCTCAGCGCCGCGGTGCATTTTCCTGAGCAGTTCCTTGTCATGGGTCTGGTTCCAAACGGACGTAAGGAGTGTATAGTATTGATCGCGGTCACTGCAGGCCGCATCGGCCTTGGCATAAATTGATTCGGCCCATTGCTTGTCGGACAATTGGGCGAGTACCGAACCGGCCACAAAGATATGGCCGGGTAGGTCTTGAGCCTTATCTTCGGCAGAAGCGAGCAGTCGTTGGGTCCACTCTTTATCATCAAATTTATCATTTACGATCGCGCCAAGTTTACCAAAATCGGTTTCGTTGACACATTTTTCTTCGAGATCGGCATAAATTTTACGCGCCCAGTCTTCATCTTTCAGGGTGACTAATATACCGTCCGCTAGATCATTGAACTTGTGGTAATCGTCGCACTTTTCCAGCAAGTTTTCATAAATCTTTCGAATCCAGTTTTCATCCTGAAGATCCTCTTGGATCCGTCGGGACAGATCTATAAATTCTGGAAAATAAGTGCATAACCCTTCCGCCTTGGTGTAAAGTTTCCGGGTATACGGGATATCGCCGGTTTGCGCCATGACATCGTGTGCCAGACGACTCATGGTTGCGCTCGTAATGCATTCCTGCTCCCGTTTGACAAATTCGGCATAAAGGTCCTTATGCGTCTCTCTTTTTTCGAGTTGTAGCTTGGTGTCCGACAGCCATTTTTCGTCATCGGCATATTTGAGGACGGCTTCCGCGGTCTTTTTAAAATCGGCGGGTGTTTTCACCGCAATCTCCGCCTGTTTCAGCACATCCAAGGCGGACTTTTTATCTTCGATCTCGTCTGCCAGGGCAGTTGCCACTGCCGTCAGCTGGCTGCAATCCGGATTTGTTCCAGCCGCTTTTTGATAAAGTTCACCGGCGAACCCAGTATCCCCAGTGTCCTTAATGACCGCTTTGGCCAGTTTTACAAACTCGTTGTAAGATCTGAATTTGGCTTCCGCGCTTTGGTAAACGTCCATGATCAGGTTCTTGTCATCAAGCTTAGCCGCGATCGATCCGGCCAGCTTCATCAGTTCATCACCGCTTTGCATCTTTCCCCGAGCCTTTTGGTATAGTGCCCCGCCATATTCCTTGTCCTCAAGATTTTCAATCGCGGACTCGGCCAGTTTCATTAATTCTATTCCCGAGTCAAGAGATGTCTCTGCTTTGTCGTAGATAGCCTTGCCCAATTCCTTGTCGGAAAGATTTTCCATAACGCCTTTGGCCAATAGCGTAAAATCATCAGCCTTTTTGCATTGCTCAAGCGCTGAGTTATACACTTCTTTGGCCCGGGCCGAATCGTTAAATACTTGCTGGATACTTTTCGCAAAATCATTGTAATCAGCCACAGTGTTACATTTTTCCAAGGCCTTGTCGGAAATTTCTTTGGCAAGTTCCGCGTCGGACAGCATCTCGAGGACGTTTTTGCTGAGATCTAGAAAATCTTTGATCTGAACACATTTTCCCTGGGCCGCCGCACATAATTCTTTGGCGGTCTCGTCATCGCCCGTCTCTTTCGCGGCTTTGGCGAGATTCATAAATTCCTGGACATTGGTGCAATAATCCTTGCCCTGGGTCAGGAAAGTCTTGGCTTTGTCTTTGTCATCCAAAGCCGCCGAGGTAGCGGCGGCCAACAGCATGAAATCGTCGGCATATTCCGCCCAGTCGGCACCTTCGTCTATGAGGCGCGCAGCCCATTCCTTATCGGAAAGTTTTTCGACGACCTCTTTGGCCAGTTCAACATATGTTTCTGTTGAATCACAAGCCTCTTCCTTCTCTTCCAGTTCTTCTTTTATGCCCATTTTTCCCCCTTCATCATATGGTAGTTATAAAAACGACAGAATACCTCATTTATCCAGTATCCAGCATCGAGCATCCTGGTCGATCACTGGTCCTGTACTCAAATCCATTTAATAAGGTGCAATTGTAAACGACATGACAATGTATAAAATTGCTAAAACGCTTCATAGTATTTTTTCCGTCATCATGCAACTATGGATTTCACCTCCATGCGACGACAACGGTTCCATCATCCGTTTTTCGATTGGATTTCGCTAGATTGACAACCTTTCACAACAGCATTATTCTTGATCTGTAATTTTTTAAATCACCCTCGATGGCCAATTTCCTGAAGAGAAGAGTTTTTCATGCGGTTAAGTGAGATGAAAGAGGGACAGTCCGCCACCATTGTTCACGTCGGTGGGAATGGAATCTTGCGACGCAGGATTCTGGAAATGGGCATCCTCAAAGGCACCCATGTTTACGTTGAAAAATATGCCCCCTTAAGAGATCCCCTTGAACTGATTATCAAAGGATATCATGTTTCTCTGAGAGTCAAAGAAGCGGCCGAGATTGAGGTGGATAACGTCAGATAGGCCATTTCGCATGCACCCCAAGAACCTTACCATTGCCCTTGCAGGCAACCCGAACTCTGGTAAAACAACCATATTTAACATTATCACCGGCACCCGGCAAAAGGTCGGCAACTGGCCGGGGGTAACCGTTGAAAAAAAAGAGGGACGGGTTCACAAATTCGGCTATGATCTTAAAGTCATCGATCTGCCCGGCACTTATAGCTTGACCCCCTATTCCATCGAAGAAATTGTTGCACGAAATTACATTCTGGACGAACGGCCGGATGTGGTCGTCGATATCATCGATGCATCCAATCTGGAACGTAGTCTTTATCTGGCGACCCAGTTGCGGGAGCTTGACTGTAAGGTTCTGTTCGCCCTGAACATGGCCGATCTTGCCCGTACCCGCGGCATGAAAATCGACGCTGACCAACTATCGCGCTTGCTTGACGTGCCGGTGATATTTACCGTTGGCAACAAAAATGAAGGGATCGATGTTTTATTAAAACAGGCCATTAAACTGGCGGAAACCGATGCAACAATCCCCAAAAAGCGCAATGTAAAATACAGCAAGGATATTGAAGGCGCCATTAGCCGGCTTCAGCAATTTATTGAAGAAAAAATCGGCGGCTCAACGCCTTATAACATCCGCTGGACCTCGATTAAGCTGCTGGAAGATGACAAAATTATAAAGGAGCGTATTTTACAAAGTACCAATGATCTTGGCCTTGAAATCCTTCAGACCACCCAGGCGCTTCGCAAGCATCTCGAGCAACGTTTCGATGACGATCCCCAGATTGTCATGACCGATGAACGTTACGGATTTATCGCCGGAATTATGAAGGAAATTCAGACCACCTCCACCCAACAGCGCGTTGATGTATCACGCAATATCGATCTGGTGCTGACCAACCGTTTTATTGGATTCCCGATATTTTTGTTTTTTATTTGGGCCATGTTTCAGCTGACCTTTACCCTCGGTACCTATCCCATGGATTGGATCGATGCCGGTGTCGGCTGGCTTTCGGCAACGCTGGACGGGATGTTGCCGGACAACCTCTTCAAAGCGCTCCTGCTGGACGGCATCATTGCCGGGGTGGGGAGCGTTATCGTTTTTCTGCCGAATATATTGATCCTTTTTTTCTGTATCGCGATTTTTGAGGACACAGGCTATATGTCGCGATCCGCCTTCCTCATGGACAAAGTCATGCACCTGATCGGGCTGCACGGCAAGTCCTTTATTCCCATGCTGATGGGATTTGGCTGTAATGTCCCGGCGATAATGGCGGCCCGCACCCTTGAGAGCGAAAAAGACCGCGTTCTCACCATTCTGATTACGCCCTTCATGTCATGTTCGGCCAAGTTGCCGGTATATATCATTCTGGCTGGCGCTTTTTTTGGTGTCAGGGCCGGATCGGTTATTTTTGCAATTTATTTTTTAGGAATCATTCTTTCAATTATTACCGGCCGGCTGTTCCGATCCACCCTCCTTAAAGGTGAAGATGCACCTTTTGTCATGGAACTACCTCCTTACCGGGTTCCGATGCTTAAAAGCCTGCTCATCCACATGTGGGACCGCAGTAAAATATTCCTAAAAAAAATGGGTAAAGTGATTCTAGTCGGGTCCATCATCATCTGGGCACTCTCGGTATTTCCCAAGAATATATCGTATACCGTTGACTACGATTCAAAAATTAATGAGCTAACAGCATCGTACGAAGCTGAGTTGGAAGCCGCCGATCAGATCTTAAAACCACAAATAGCACTGGAAAAAGATGCAGCCCTTCTTGCCGTGAAAAAGGCTCGGCAAGCCGAACATGCCGAGAAGTCCTTTATCGGCCGCATAGGGAAAATAGCCGCGCCACTGTTTGCACCCTTAGGCATTGACTGGCGCGGTGGCGTGGCCCTGCTGACGGGCTTTGTCGCCAAGGAAATCGTCGTCAGCACTCTGGGTGTGCTTCATGCCGTCGGAGATGAGGACACATCGGAAGCGTTGGCAAAGGCGCTGCGTTCAACCGGTATGACGCCACTGTCCGCGCTGTCCATGATGGTCTTTGTTTTGCTGTATCTGCCTTGTCTTGCTTCCATTGCGGCCATCAGGCGTGAAACCGGCTCCTATAAGTGGATGTCTTTCAGCATTGCTTACAGTACAACCGTCGCATGGATAATGGCATTTATCGTATATCAGGGTGGAAAATTGCTGGGATACGTCTAAGCGCGCTTAATCGATAGACACTAGCTTTGTGTAGAAGGTCTTGGAAATTCTATATTATTATTCATCTGATCGATTATAGGTTCAGGGTTCACGGTTCAAAGGTTATAACCGACTGAAACTGTTTGTTATATTGATCTTAATTGATAATATCCAACATCACCAATTGGGTTATCAGAAGGTACGACAAAAACGATGAACACAGAACCCACCTGATAAGATTTGTTTTGATACTTTTCAACCCTGAACGTTGAACCTTGAACCCCGAAACCTGAGTTACATTTTTCGCCGTAATGCCATCACGGTAATGTCGTCAAATTGATTTTCATCCGCAATATGTTCGTTTAACCCGGTTTTGATTTTTGTGATGAGATCTTCAGCCGTCACGAACGTATTTTCTGCCAGATCTAACAGTCGTTCTTTGGAAAAGGCTACCCCTGCCTTATTTTGGGCATCCGTAACGCCATCGGTATAAACCAGCAGGGTGTCTTGGGGCGCTAGGATAATTGAGCCCGTTTTAAATTCCAGCTGGGGATAAAGTCCTACGGCCGGGCCGGTCGGTTTGAGGATGGTCTTAATTCCCCCGGGACTGGTGATGATTGGTGGTTCATGACCGCCGTTGATGAAGGAAAGCTCACCGGTTTGTGGTTCTAGGATACCGTAAAAAATGGTGGCAAACATACCGGCTTGCTCATGGGTGATTGAGATGTAATTATTGATAGATCGGATGGTCCGCAACAATATTTCTTCAGGTGTTGTGTCGAGATGGTTGATTTCTAGATGACCATCACTGTGGGCGGCGCCGGACAGTACCCGGATGAAGCTTCGAAACAGCGCCATAAAAAGTGCAGCCCCGACACCTTTGTCACAAACATCTACAATGACCATACCGACGTTCTTTTTTTTGCCAAGGGTAAATACATCGTAAAAATCTCCGGCCACATGACGTGCGGGTTGAAAATGAGTCGCCAGCTCCCAGCCTGCCGGTTTGGGGAGCACGGTCGGGAAAAATCCAGCCTGGATTTCACGGCCGATTTCCAATTCACGCTCAGCTATTTTTCTGGCCCTTTCAGTTCTTGCAAATAAAAGCGCATTTTCGATTCCCATTCCGATTAGCAGAAAACTCAGGGCACAAAGCATCATCAGTAAAGGCCTGGTAATTTGGAAAATGACACCAACGTAAAAAAAGGAAACCACCGCCAAAGCAATATATGCGCCTGCGAAGCTTAGGGTACCCAGGGATAGCACCGGGGAGGAAAGCCGCATCGACATTAGCAGAATGATGCTAAGAATTCCAATTTCAATAATTACGCCGGTTGGTCCGGCAACCTCTCGCAGGAATGAATCGGACAAGATATTCTGGATCACCAAAGCGTGTATCATACCCGAAGACAGGCTCTCTTCATTGCCGGCCAACCTGGTTTTATACTGTTTTCCTAGCGTTTCGGATAAAACGACAATTTTTCCCGACAGCTCCTTTGTCAATTGATTTAGTTTTACCGAATTCTGGGAGACCTCATAAATTTCACTGTATCTGAAATGATGGATATCTGCGCCGAATCCAAGGTCGTTAAGAATCATTAGGCCGTTTTTATCGATGGGGATGAGGATGTCATGAGGTTTGGATCCTTTGACCGGACGAACACCTTTTAAGGTAATGGATCTACCGGGTTTGACGATGATATTTTCCGGTGCGATACCCAGGTAGTCACACACCGCCCGAAAGGAAAGACTGGGATATAAAACGCCGTTGTGCCCCACGAGCAGCGGCAAGCGACGAATAATGCCATCCGGGTCAGGCATCAGGTTGAGGAATCCAAGCCCCTGAGCGGAAGCTGCAAGGCGACGATATGCCAACCGCGGGTTGTCACCAACAAAAAATGACTCTGTGGCGCCGTCTGAGACAACCTGCCAGTTCGCGAAACCCGGATATACAATATCACCGTTTTCTAGCGAATAATTGGGTCCTTTAAATGGCTTGGTCAAAGAATCAAAGGTCATGCCTAGATAAACATTGCCGGCCTCTTTGGTGGCATCGACTAACAGCTGGTCTTCCGTGTTGCTGACCACCGCCTCAAATATGAAGTCGACCAATTGGGCGGACACCTTCATGGCGGCAAGATTGCGGATAACTTGCCCATGTTGGGGGCGGCTAAAATAATAATTAGCATCGACATGGGCAACCGAGTATTCAAATAGGGGATTGGCTGGTTTCACCTTTTGCCGCAACACAAACAGATGGTCAATGATCCGAGTTTCAAGAGCGTTTAGCTTGTCGAAAAATAGCCCGTGGCAGACATACACAACGACAGCGGTACCCAGAACCAGCAATATTCTTAGTTGCAATTTGCGCTTGGTTGAGGCCTTCAAGCCCTGGTTTGCCTTTCTTTAAGAATAAAATTAAGATCGAATAATAGCATGTGTCTTGCCGGGGCGGGACCATCGGCACCTTCAATATCAAAAACGCGCAGATCAATTTTGAAAGCGCCACGGATCAACAATCGCGGTTTTCCGTCTTCGCCAATGACCGGTTCGAATTCCATTTTAGCATTTAAGGGTACGTTCTTGCCCTTCAAGCAAAATATGCCGCTTACGGCGGCAGGCGACAGACGGCCATAGGCCAGGGGAGATCCATCACCGGTTATTTTTTCAACGTCAAACCTTGCGCTGGGAAAATTCTTGCTGGATAACAGCATACTGCCCTGGATGGCTTCATCCAGCAGAGGGTCACCCATGGTGATGGCGGATCGGGTATCGATTTCAATAAAACCCTCTGCACTGGCCAACTTGAGGTTTTTGGCTAGAATAAATTCCCCTTTGGCGAATTTCACTTCGCCGGCATAGTTGTCCAGGGGTGCCGGGAAACGAAACTGGATCATAGGCGGATCATCCGGACCGGATGCTGCCAGAATCCAATGCTGTGGGATTTCCGCTGAAATGTTCAAAGCGGCGATTTTTCCTTTTGGCGCCAGAGGTAAGGGAAATCCGATACTTTTCCAGTTTTTTTGAGGCGTACTTTTCGCCACCGGAACAAAGCTGTCGCCGCTGTCAGGATCTTTTATGATCCGGGCAACGGTATTTTCCATGACGGTGCCGGCTTGTTGAAACAAATTGCGATATTCTTGCCAGGGGCCGATCAGTTTTTTTTGAAATACCGGCACCTTGCAATCAAATTGGGAAAAAAGTACCAGCGTTAGGTACAAGGTACCGTTTTTGGACAGCCAGGGATTGAAATCCATGTAAAAGCCCCTGTCAGCCCGGCCGAGGTCCACCGATTTCTGGACCTGAAATTTATTAAAACCTTTTTCAATGTTTTCCAACGCCTGGGTCACAAAAATATCGTGGTTGTAATCCTTGGGCGATGTTCCGGTCACCGCGGCCACCTTCAAAGGGGCCCATATCCGACTACGGCCTTCTTGCCAGATCGGTATATTTTCACGCCGGTTGGACGCCTCTCCCTGGGAAACAAAGCGAGAAGTGCGAATAAAATTACGTATTCTTTCCGGTGTCGTGGTACGCCCCTGATAGATGGACCTGCCACGGTGGTTCTGATAAACGATCAGGGGCGTGATCCTAACCGTTGACGGAGATCCCTTGCCGGCATTCACCACGCGGAGGTCAAGGCCCATATTTTGTGCCAATTTTTCAATTAGCGGAAGCCGGCGTTGCCGGAATGTTTTCGACACCGGCGAAACATCCGGCTGAATAAATACGATCAATTGTTCCGCCTCTGAGGATGATCGTGCATTTTCAGGCAAAAGCATAAAAATGAAAAGTATGGCTATCATCAACAAGCTGGCGATTGTACCGCATTTAGTTGCATAACCACTCATAATCTAAATATGACCTCAGGTGTTATCCGATTAGCCGCCTTACTGACGAATGCCTTCTACACTGACGGTCAGATTGACTTCGTCACTGACGCCACCCAGCATAAACGTCATACCAAAATCGCTGCGCTTAATAGAAAATGAGGTTTCAAATCCCCTGCGAAAATTACCCCAGGGATCTTTTCCAGCACCGGTGGCATTTACTTCTACAGTGATGGGACGCGTCTTTCCAAGGAGAGTCAAATCGCCTGAAACCTCGTAGACAGCCTCATTTAACTTCTTAACCGATTTGCTTTTAAATGAAACCGTCGGATATTCCCCGGTATTGAAAAAATCCGGGCTCTTGAGATGAGTGTCCCTCTTTTCCACGGCGGTGTCGATGTTATTAGTTTCTGCCTGCATTTCAATGGCAGATTTCGAGGGCGATGTTTCGTCAAATACAAAAGTGCCGCTCGGTCCATTAAATCGGCCGTATACATAGGCAACCCCCAGATGCTTGACCCGAAATACGATTGAGGTATGCATTGGATCCAGTTTGTAAGTTTCTGCGGCCTGTGCCAATGAAGAAAGGATAGCCAGCATTCCAAGAACAATGATAAACATTATTATTTTTAAAATGCGTTGAAACTTCATAATCATCCCTCTCTTAATAATCTGAGTTCAATTTAAGCAATGCCGAAATTTTCCTGTTTCCACAGCTTTTGGATGGCCTTCATGAATCGAAAAACTAAGATTCAATATATATCACGAATAGACCCAAAACAAGGGGACACCATTGCAGAGCCACCGTTGGGTTGCTGACTCAATTCATAAGCCACCCCGCCCTTTGGCGGGATGAGAATTGAAAAGGATCTACCGTTACCGGGAGAACACATAAAAATGAATTAAACTTAAACGATGCCGGTGGCTTATGAATTGAGAGCACCAGCAGAGAGTGACCCCGGCCCCTTCGAGGGGCCATCCCCATACCCCCAGCTTGCTGCTGCTGGTAGTCGCTGATTTCTAAAAATGAATCCTGACGCAGTCTCCAAAGTCAATTCCCATGTGAAGCAGCAATCCCACGCCGATGACTCTGGACTTGGGAAATGCTGTCAAAATGCCGTACAGCAGTATGGCAATATAAGAGTGCAATGGGTGAAAGTTGATACTGCAACGATTTGGGTCGTAAATAGGATTTGCCATCAGGTGATCGAGGTCCACAACCATGGTCAGTACCATGATCAGCCACGATAACTGCCAGCGTCTCTTGAAGAAAAGGAAGGCAATGAGACCGGGAAGTAAGAAATGTAAAACAATGTGAAAAACAGATGCGGGCATTTATTCCTGATCGCAGTATTACTCTGCCTTAAAATGGAAAAACAAATTGGCATCCTCCCCATCGAGGGACGGTCTGTTTTCCATCCAGTTTAAAATTTTACATCCATCGGCTTTGCCGGAGGGCACCGAACAACTGATGTAGGGCATGGCCGGGTCGCCGGCAATTGATTTATAGTAAAGCATCCGGGCACGATCCTTGGGAAATTCTTCAAGTTCCAGAAAATGAGCCAGATAGATGAAGCAATCGCCTTCAAATAAATCGCTGGTCTCTCTGAATTCTGCGATTCGCTGCCTGAATTTTTCAAGGGCAGCTGTTTCATTCTCCGCTTCAATAATCAAATTAAATTCGCCATGCCGGCGGTTTTCTTCCTGATTTCTTTGTTGATCGGTGGCATGAAGAAATTTACCGATGTAGATCATCAGACTTCCTTTCGGTTGATTCGTTTTGCCGGTACGCGAAACATTGGTTACGTTAAAAACTGAAAAACAGTGAGAGCATCCTATCTATTTTAAAATAATTTGTCCAGCGCTTCTGTCAGACGAATCTCAATAGGGTCTACAGGGTCGAAGCGCAGTATTTACAAAATTTAGCGTCTGTGTCATGTCCTTCAGCGCTGCATTGCGGGCAGGACTGGGTGGACACGCTTCTTTTATAGACCTGGGTCATCTCAGCGGTAACGATTCCGGTCGGCACTGCAATGATCCCATAGCCGATGATCATAATGATGGCGGACACGGCCTGACCCAAATTTGTCTGGGGGCTTATGTCACCGTAGCCGACGGTTGTCAAGGTGACAATTGCCCAATAAATGCTTCTCGGGATACTGGTAAATCCGGATTCCGGTTCCTCGATAAGGTAGATTAAGGCGCCGAAAATGATGACCAAAGTGAGTACGGCAAATAAAAAAACGGTGATTTTCCGGCGGCTGGCACTGAGCGCCTGCATTAACAGGCGGGTCTCTCCCACGTATGTCACCAGCTTTAGCACCCGGAAAATACGCAGAACCCGCAAAATCCGAATCACCAGGAGATATTGGGTGCCCGGGAAAAATATGCTCAGGTAGGTCGGCAGCACCGCCAACAGATCCACCACACCAAAAAAACTCGTGGCATATGCCAGTGGTCGTCCGACACAGAACAATCGTAAGATGTACTCAACGGTGAAAAGAAGGGTAAAAAACCATTCACCCAGATACAGCATTTCGCCATAGGCTATTTGAATATTGCTGACGCTGTCAAGCATAACCAAGACCACGCTTGCCACAATCGAAACAATCAGCAAAACATCGAAGGCTTTACCCACCGGCGTATCCGCCTCGAAAATTATCTCATGCAGCGAGGCACGAAGTCGGTACGAAGAAACGGTGTTTTTCATGGTATCCCTTAGACTCCGGTTAGCAGAGGACAGATTTCAGATGACGGAGGACAGACGATAGAGGGGGGGCATTGATACATGATTAACTCAATTGGGATCAAAACTTTGTACCATACCCTATGCCCTTCGCCCTCTGCCTTCTGCCCTTTGCCCTTACTTTTGCTTTACCCTGTAGCCCTTTTGTTTCAAAAGAGCGACAACGCTGCCCGGCCCAATCAGGTGACCGGCGCCGACGATGACAATAATATTTTTATCTTCTACCATCATCTCTTCAATTTTTTTTACCCATTGTAAATTGCGTTGGCTGATAAGACGATTTTCGATTTGTGGGTAACCTTCAAAGCTTTTGAATAGAAGCGCATAAAGATTATCGGCGTCTCCCTTTTTCCAATACGTTAACATGTCATCGGCCATCCGGGCCGCAATATCCAGATCCTTAAGCGTTTGACCCAGAAACGCATTTTGATCCTGGAGATTCATTTTGCCCAAAAGTTCCAATTGGAAGTCGACAGGTTCAAGAAAACCGATTTCTTTGTTATCAATAGTGGCTTTGCCATAAAAGTGAACATCAATGCCGTATTCAAGGCTAAACCCCAATCGTTGTAGTTCCATAAGGGTTAAGGAGACGGCCATCAACCAGGGCTTAAATCGTGCAAAATGTTCCAATTTCATTTCCAGATTCGTCATCTTTTTCTTAAGTTCACGTTGCATCTCGCTGGAGATATTTTGAAACAGGGTTTGTCCTTCCGGATAAAGGCCCATCATCATCATGTTGCTCTGGGTCGCGGGATCCGCCAGGGCCGCCATATCCGTTTCGAATACCACCTTTTGACTTTGCCGGTATGCTTCAGTAATGGTTTTAGCAAGGGGGTAGGCCTCGCTTTTTAGGACGTGCAAGGAGCCCAATAAATAAACGTTTTTATTTTGCGGGGTTTTTACCAGCCAGAGGCAATGCTTAGGGGAAGTTGTTGGTTTGCTTTGCTGTGCATATATATCGGCTGAAAATGTATTGATAATGATCAGGCACAGAATAAAAAGGAGATAGGCCCTCCGTCGATTTTGTTTAACTCTCGAATAAATCGCCATAATGGTTTCCTTCCACCTGATTATTTTCATTTTACCTCAGCAGTTCTGACATGTGCCGGTTAATCCCACTCACTTAATATCTGATTCACCTGCTTGCCGTCAGCCAACTTTCCGAAGTGTTTCATAACGGGTCCCATCGCCTGCATTTTGTTCTTAAATTGGGAAAAATCGATATTGGCCTTGATCCAGACGACAATCTCTTCCCGGGAAGCCGTTGCGGGCATGTAAGATTGTAAAATTTCCAGGTATTCAGAAGTCTCCTCTTTTTTAATCTCCAGAACCGTTTGTTCTGATTTTACGAGTCCTTTGATAACCCCAACAATGTCATCGTCGCTAATTTCTTCGGGCTTTTTAGGACGCGTAGATTTTTTGCCGCTTTCCAAAGTAAGCGGAACCGTCAGTTTGGGAAACTCCGCCATAATTTGGCGCATCGTATCTCGAACCAACGGGTCCTTTTTCAGCATGGCCCTCTTCAGATCCTTTTTTAGCTTGTCATACAGGGATATCGAATTTTCCGGGCGCCAACCGTACCCCTCCTTAACACGACCCATTTTTCGTCCTTTCGTGCTTTCGTGATTAATTATTCTTTTGAGTTCCGGCTTATTCAGGTCAAGGTTTTTACAAAAACAGACTCCAATTTCAGGGCTCCTGACCTCAAAGGGAAAAACTCTCCTGGAGGCCCTGACATATAAAGGATCTACAAAATTTGCAGTAAAAATATGCGTAAATTCAAGATGCAACATAGTTCATCAAAAATAAGAAGTAAAATTCAGAACCATTCAACCAAATTAAGTATTGTTGGCGCGATTTCAGACTTTTCTGTTGCATGCGAATTTACGACACATCAAGAGTTCTGAATTTTAAGTCCATCTTGATTAACTTTTTACCCGTTCGTAAATATAAAAATGATAAGGCTCCGGCCCATCGATATAGTCGGATTTTTTAATCTCAAAATCGGCGTCAGGAATCTCTGGGAAAAAAGTGTCACCGAGGATCTCCCGAGGTATCAAGGTTACATAGATCCGATCGGCTAAAGGAATCGTCTCATGATATAGTTGTCCGCCTCCGATAATAAAGGCTTCGCTCTCATCGGCAGCGACGGATTTGATGGCGCTGTTAAAATCTTGAGCAATGATGCAGCCCGAAGCCTCATAATCAGTCTGGCGGGTCACCACGATGTTGGTTCTTCCAGGAAGTGGTCGGTTCAAAGACTCATAGGTCTTTCTTCCCATGATCACTGCATGTCCAAGGGTAATCTCTTTAAACATCTTTTGTTCACCGGGAATTTTCCAGGGGATATCTCCCCGGTCCCCGATGACGCGATTCGATGCCATGGCAACAATTAAGGAAATAAGCATATGGGTTTCTCCTTTATAGCGTCAACTCCATGTAGTTGGTGTTTTCAATGGGATTATAACGATAGGCTTGGATGATTCGAAAATTGAGGCTAAGATAGAGCATGTTGGCGGCCTTCATAGATTCGATGGTATCCAGACGCATTTTTTCATACCCTATTTGACGAGCCCTGTCGATGACCGAACATGCCAGATTTCGTCCAATATCACAGCCCCGATATTCCGGGACGACAAATAGTCTTTTCATCTCGCATATTTTGTTCTCCAAGGGGCGCAGCGCCACGCATCCCACAAAATTGAAGTTGAACTCTGCCAGCAGGATACAACCACGCGGAGGCGCATAACTGCCGGGTAGCGTGGCCAGTTCCCGGCTGAATCCCTGGAATTCGAGATCAAAACCGAGTGTATCTGCATATTTAGCAAAAAGAACGCGCGCAGAATGATAATGTACTTCGGTCCGCGCGCTGATAATTTGAATCATGGTCGATCACACCATCATTTTTTAGATTGAATTGATAACATCTCAATTTATATGCTAAAATACCACAAAGGGCAACCTTAAGCAAAAATAATACTGCCTTGCTGGATGGTGAACCGGGTTTAGTAATTGGATATTAAAAATTAAGACTTATTTTTTGTTTGGTGCTTGTAACTTATATTTTATGTGATAAATTTTTGGCTACTGGCAGAACGGTTACAACGGGGTTTATTCAACCGGAGCGGCCCATAACTTTGATGAGGGAGCATTCGGGACACCTGCAAAAATATCTCAATAATCTGTAATTATTACTATAAATTACAATTTAACCGAAAGATATTTCGGTTGATAATAATACGAAATAATAATATTATACGAAAAATAGGTCAGTTGATATTAGACCAAAAAATTTGGTGATCAACCATGCCGGTATTTGAATACACAGCTTTGGATAGTAGGGGAAAAACCACCTCCGGAATTATCGATGCCGAGGGGGCTCAAGTTGCCCGGCAGAAACTCCGGACCTCAGGTATTTTCCCGATATCCATTAAAGAAACCCTGGAAGCCACACCCAAAAAAGCACCCAGGATATTCGCCCTGACCCGGCGGCTGGGACGTGTCAAACCAGTCGAAGTTTCGATGATGACCCGTCAGCTCGCCACCTTGATAGGGGCCGGTTTTCCGCTGGTCTCGGCCCTGGATGCGCTGGTCCCTCAGACAAAATCACATGGTTTTAAAAGAATATTGGCTCAGATCAAGGAGCTGATCGTAGAAGGCAACAGTTTTGCTCAAGCACTTATGAAATACCCTGGCGCTTTTTCACCTCTATATGTCAATATGGTCCGTGCCGGAGAGACCTCCGGCACCTTGGAAATTGTGTTGGAGCGGCTGGCGGATATCACCGAAAAACAGCAGGCCTTGAAAAATCGGATTCAGACAGCCCTGGCCTATCCGATATTCATGATGGCGATCGGCACTGCCGTTTTGTTCATCCTGATGATTTACATTGTACCCAGTATCACTTCAATTTTTACTGATATGGACCAGGTGCTTCCGGCACCGACCCGTGTTCTGATCTTTTTGAGTGATTTTTTTAAATCCTACTGGTGGAGCATTCTTATCGTTCTGGTGGCCATCGGAATATTTATCAACCGGGCAAAAAAAACCGCAAAGGGCCGCTACTGGATTGATAAAAGCATGCTATCATTACCGGGCATGGGTGTTCTGGCCAAAAAACTTGCCGTTGCGCGTTTTGCGCGCACGCTGGGCTCACTGCTGGAGAATGGGGTCTCCATGCTGATTGCCATGGACATCGTAAAAAATATTGCCGGCAATATCCTTATCGCAGATTCCATCGAAACGGCTGCCATTGAAGTTGGAAAGGGACAGGGTTTAGGGGCCGCACTGTCCGGGAGTGGCATTTTCCCCCAGTTATCCATTCAGATGATCCAGGTTGGGGAACAAAGCGGTCAACTGGAAAACATGCTAACCAAAATTGCAGACGTATACGAAAACGAGGTGGAAAACACCATTTTGCGTCTCACCTCATATTTGGAACCCGTAATGATCCTGGTGATGGGATCGATCGTCGCTTTTATCGTTCTGTCGATATGTCTGCCGATATTTGAAATGAACCAGCTGATTCGGTAGAGAAAAAGTAACCAAGTCCATCGATTCATAAATACCAACACGTATTTACTCACTCAGGACTTAGTGCTGAGTGAGCATTTTTTATGAATCTCATTCTAAGAATAAGTAACTGTAATTGCGAATCGTAGCACTAAGGGAGTCTAATAGATGCTAGAAAAATTAAAAATCGAAAACCAGGGATTTACCTTGATAGAACTGATGGTCGTTATCATTATTCTCGGTGTCCTCGCTATGTGGGTTGCACCCAAAATCATGGATCGGCCTGGAGAAGCCAGACAGATGAAAGTCCGCTTGGATATCCAAAACCTGGAAACCGCTTTAAAATTATACAAGCTCGACAACGGTTCCTACCCGAGCACTGAGCAGGGACTGCAGGCCCTGGTGGAAGCACCTGAAACTGGGATAATTCCCAAAAAATGGAAAAAAGGCGGATATCTGGAAAAGGGCAGAGTCCCTAAAGATCCCTGGGGCAACGACTTTGTTTATTTGGCACCCGGCCTCAAAGGAGATTTTGACATCATTTCCTATGGTGCGGACGGCGTACCTGGCGGCGACGATGAAAATAAAGATATCAATAACTGGGAATTAGACTAACAATAGCACCGGCAGGTCTGCTTAGGCGGACTTGCCGTTGCCAGTATGTCTTCATGCTCAGATTCCCCGCCATGAAATTAAGCAATATCATATCGAAAACAAGTCGTTGCTGCGGAATCATCTCCCTGAAAACAACCCGCAACCGACGATGTCGCGGTTTCACCCTGATTGAACTGATTGTCGTGATTTCGCTGTTCGGCCTGATGCTCTTTTTTTCTCTTCCCCGGATACAGAATAACCCTTTTATCGATGACAGCAAGAAAAGCGCCCGCTGGCTGATCGGAAAAGTTCAATCTTTGAAAGAAAGTGCGATCCGTGATCAGAAGCAATATTCCTTGCATTTTGATCTGGATAGCGGACGTATATGGGAAACCAATGAATCAATGTCCCAGGAAGACCATGAAAATGCCGAATTGAACAGTTATGCCTTGCCGGATGATGTTCGTATTGTGGATGTCGAGTATCCGGCAAAGGAAAAAATTACCACTGGCCGGACAGAAATAACCTTTTACAAAGCCGGTTACACGGACAAAGCCTTTATTCACATGCAAGAAGGTGAAACCTACCTGAGTTTTTTAATAGAACCCTTTTTGTCAAACATTCAGGTTATTGAAGAATATGTAGCTTTTGAGGATTGAGGGTTCAACATTGATCTTTGCTTCGGCGCCTCTGGTAGTGCAAGTGTTCAATGTTCAGGTTTCAGGGGGATGGTTCTCTCTGTGCTGAATGCCTGAACACTGAACACTCAAAGCACCTATTGATTACAATGCCTAATCGAAATATTATTTAGGATGCACTATACTGTAGCCATTCTTGAACCAAAAACCATAACTTAAAGACCAGATACCCATGACCAGCAAACCCCTACCAAGCATCGACCGCCGGCTGACGACTTCCGGTTTTACTTTGCTGGAAGTTATGGTGGCCATTGCTATCCTGGCCATCGTTCTGGTTAGCGTATATCGGATGCATTCCCAAACTTTAGCCATGAATACGGCCGCTAGATTCTATACCCAAGCACCCATGCTGGCTCAAAGCAAACTCGCACAAATTGAGGTCGATTCAGCGGGAATAACTGGTACAGATTCAGGGGACTTCGGCGATAAGTTTCCCGGTTTTACCTGGCGCATGTCAACCGAAGAAGTTACATCGGAGCCTCTGGGGGAGATTGCCGCAGACTTGAAACGCATCGACATGACAGTCGTTTTTAACAGTGATGAGTACATTTACAATGTCAGGACCTACCGGTTAATAATAGAATGAAAGCGGTATGGATTGTCAATTTTTTCAATTATTCGGCCAGCAGCCATGAAGCACAAACACAAAATAACCAGAATCGAAAATCCAGCATTCAATTTTGAATATCGGGCATCGCACACCGCGCATCAAGCATCCAGTATTCAGCATCCAGCATCGAGTCTCCAGCATCCGGCATCCAGTGACCAGCCGCTGGAGTCCAAACAACAGAGACCCGATACCAGAAATCCAAAACCCAAAACAGAGGACCACGGCTTCACATTGATGGAGATCCTGCTCGCATTTCTGATACTGGGAATCGTAGTGACCACCATTCTGGCTTCGTTCAATGCCGTATTTTCAACAACAGATACACTGAATAGCAGCTCTCGATATTATGATATGGCCAAAAATTGCATGAACCGAATCACTCTTGATCTCGAGGGGTTGTACATTACACAGCCGCCACTGTACAAACCACCGGATTTTGATGATCCCCCCGACCCCTACCGCATCGTCGGATCTTTCAATGAAATCGGTGGCACAAGTTTTGCAAAGATTAGGTTTGCTAGCAATGCCCATATCCCACTAAATAAAAGCAATAAACAAGGCGTGGCTGAAATCGTTTACTACGTTCAAAGCCAAAATGACGGACAGCAAGTCCTCAGACGTGCGGACCATTTGTATCCATACCCACCGTTTGAGGAAAATAGAGGTGATCCGGTTTTAAGCAAACATGTCAAATCCTTGGCATTTAAATACTACGATTCCGAAGGTTCCGAATTAGAGGAATGGGACTCCGATTCAAATGAGTATGGATATGCAACACCAGCCGCCATTGGAATCCAACTCGAAATCGGGGACGAATCCGATTCATACAATTTTGAAACGACGGTACGCCTTGCGGTACATCGGGAAGAGATAGAGCAATAGAGCTGATAAAAAATTTGGTTGAGGGGTTCAAGGTTGATGGTCTAGTAAAAAATCCCAAATTTGTCATGCCGGACCTGATCCGGCATCCAGAACATATTAAAATTACTGGATTCCGGCCTTCGCCGGAATGACGCTTTATGGGGATTTGATACTTTTTACGATTTGGTCAAGGTTCAACGTTCCGGGTTGAAAAAAACTGGACAGCGCGTATCGAGTAGATTGCTTCTTCGGCTGATTATAAATTCTTCTCACTCAATGGCGTCTTGCGGTTACGCCATATTTTGATTTATATCAGGAGCCGCAAAAATTGGTTGTAACCTTTGAACCTGGAACCCTGAACCTGGTAGCAACCGCTCTGTTTAGAAAAAATATGTTGAATACATTGAAAATAATTAAGAACAATCGGGGCATCGCCCTGCTGATCACCATATCGGTGACAACGATTCTGGTGGCTGCAGCACTGGAATATAACCGTAGGGCGCGGTTTGCAGTTATTTCGACCGCAGCCACGCGTGACCATTTCACGATGGGGAATATGGCTGTTGCCGGCGTACATGCCGCCATGGCACTGCTGGTTAAAGATAGATCTGAATCCGATTTCGATTCTCTACAGGAGGATTGGGCGAATCCTGAAAAAATCGATGAAATCCTCCAGGAAATTTCATTTGAAAAGGGAAAATTGGCCGTCACGATCGCCGATGAATTGAGCAAAATTCAGGTGAACGCCCTGGTGTCGTATCCGGAAGGCCGAGAGTTTAACAGTTCCCAGGTATTGCTATGGGATCGTTATCTGAGATATATTGGCAGCGATGAACAACTTCAAGAGGATAGTGATCCGGTTGCCATCGTTAACTCGGTAAAAGATTGGCTAGATCGTGGTGATGATGACGCAACCACCGGGCTAAGTGGGGCGGAATCAAACTATTATGAAGATCTCGATCCCCCCTATGCCAGCCGTAATGGTCCGATACCGAATCTAAGCGAACTGTTATTAATTAAAGGCATCACCCCGGAGCTCTTCTACGGCCAGGAAGAAACGCCGGGATTGTCTGATCATATGACCGTTCACGGGATGACGTTGGGAGCAGGCACGGCGTTCAAGTGGCCGGGCCGCATCAATATTAATACGGCTGATCTACCGGTGCTGGCTGCTCTGTTGGGGATCGAAAACCAAGAATTGGCCCAAACGCTATATGATTTTCGCCAGGAAATAGTGGAAAGCAAAGATGTACATGACTTTTCCAGCACCAAGTGGTATAAGAACATTCCGGGATTTGAAGATATCGCAATTGATCAAAAGCTGATTACCGCATCAAGCGACGTATTTCGCATTGAATCCGAAGCCGTCATAAGCAACATCAAAACGTCCGTAACCGCCCTCATCCAACGAGTTCAACACCCTGAATCCGGTAAATGGACGTGCAAGGTTTTAAGCTGGCAGACAGAGTAACCGAGATTGACTATTGGCTATTTATCTTTGTTTTAGCTTCTATATATAACCGACTAAGAATGCGGAATAAATGAATGCCTAAAGTGAACTAAATTGCCTAAAATGACTAAAATTAAGGAAACGCTGCGCTCTATCTCCTCTTTTAAATTGACAGAATACCTCAATTTTAGGTCATTTTAGTTCATTTTAAATTTTAGATCATTATTAAACTGTACAGGCAATGAGCAGAAAAGTACTTGGAATTGATATTCGAAAAGAGTCTGTTTCCGCAGTGCTGGTTAAGACCAGCCTGCGAGAAAGCCGGATCGATGCCCATGCGCATGTCCCAATAAGCAATCTTGCCGAGGATGAATACCCTTTTAAGACTGCCCTGGAAACCCTTTGCAGTGAAATTGATACCGATGGTTGTGATTGTGTCGTCTCTATTTCAGCAGATCACTTTTCCTATCGGATTTTGCAGATCCCCTTTAAAGATGCTAAGAAGATCAAAATGGTTCTGCCGTTCGAGCTGGAGCCTACCGTCCCTTACCCGGTCGATGACCTCATCATTGACTTTATCGACCTCGAATCCGCCGGCCACAATGATCATACCGATATTATTGCCGTGGCAGTGCCAAATTCTGAGCTGACGCCATATCTTAGTACCTTGGGTGAAATTAAAATGGATCCTGAAATGGTTACGCTGAGCGGACTTCCTACGGCCCTCTGTCTGGCAAATCAGTCGGATGCCGGCAAAGACCAGTTGTTTCTTAAAATCGATAAGGCTCTCAGCACACTGTTTATCGTCAGCAACGGGGGGGTAAAACTTATCCGATCGTTCGCGACCCCGGAAACCGACAACGCTCAGGCCAGTTCCTTGGGTGCCTTCGTACGCCGTACACTGTCCGCATTTGGTGAAATTTCTCAGGTAGAGTACCAACCGCCGGCCATGGTGGTCACCGGTTCCGGTTTGAATGGTGCCGACTTTGACGCTAATGTCTCCAAATTTTTAGACCTTCCGGTTAAGCGGCTAAATTTTGCAGATCGCCTGAGCATTCCTATTGACGGTCAGGACAACAAACAGTGGGACCCGGCTTTGATGGATAACGCTCTGGCTCTGGCTCTCATGGAAATTGAGGGGATCAGGGGGCTAAACTTTCACAAAGGTCGGTTTGCCGCAAAAAAAATTTTTATAAAATACAAGAAATACCTGATCAAAACCGGGATTCTGGCCGCGGCAGTGCTGGCTTTATTATTTTTCAACGTCATTGCCAAATCATATACCTTAAACCGACAAATAGATCGGGTAAACCGTCAAATCGCCGGTATTTTTAAGGAAACTTTTCCGGAAGTAAAACGGATTGAAGACCCCTTCCGGCAGATGCAGATCAAAGTGAAGGAAATCCAAAATAATTCGGTATTTCAGACCACATCAAATTCTCAGGTCCTCAGCATTGACATTTTAAACGATATCAGCAAAAGTATTTCGGAAAACATCACGGTGGACATCAGCCGTATGGTCATATCGCCGGACAATGTGATAATTACGGGAACCACAGACACATTTGAAGCGGTGGACGAGATCAAAAATAAACTGGAGCAAATTGATTCGTTTAAAAAAGTGACGATCAGCTCCAGCAACAAAAGCCGATCCGGCAATGAGGTCCGCTTCCAGATGAAAGTGGGGTTGTAAAATGAATTTGCTGGCAACCTTAAAAAAAATGAACAAACGCGAACGCTATGCGATAATGCTGGCGGCCGGTGTTATTGGTATTTTTTTGATTGTCACACTGATTGTGGAGCCTTTTTTAAGCAAAACAGACCAATTAAAAAGAAATTTACAAGATAAAACGGCAACACTTGAACAAATGCGCCAGCTTCAGTCTGAATATGCCGAGCTGACCCAGAAAACAGAAGTATCCGAAGCCCTATTCAGCCGCAGAAAAAAGGGGTTTAAATTAAATTCTTTTTTGGTACAAATGGCCGGTGAGGCCGGTATCAGGAATAATATCAGCTCCATGAAACCTTCTACCAAGGTTCAAAATAACGGCCGATACAAGATTTCGCGTGTGGAAATGAAGCTGGATGCCATCACCCTGAAACAACTGGCGAATTATCTGTACGGTGTTGAGACCTCCGAAAACATGGTGGACATTACACGGATTTCGATTTCGAAAAAAGATAAAAAACAGGGGCTCCTTACCGCGGTGTTGCAGGTTGAAAC
>JASFFJ010000013.1:0-26296 GCA_050124355.1 Desulfobacterales bacterium
ACCAAAAATTTTATGGATCGGTTGCAAAAGATCAAACTGGCAACCAGTCTTGGCGGCGTCACCAGTCTGGCAAATCAACCCATCACCAACACCCACGCCGCATTGAGCCCCGAGAACCGGGCCAAGGCCGGTGTCAGTGAGAGCCTCGTCCGGCTCTCCGTGGGGATCGAAAAAACGGAATGGTTGATCCGGGACCTGCGGCAGGCATTGGTGGCGATCTAAAGCGATATAAGCGCGGCTTCTGGCCAAAAAAGCGGCCAGCCTGATCGAGAAATAAACTTGATGATGTGGCAAAAAATTACAGCTTCTTTAAAGCGTCATTCCGGCGGGGCCTGTGCCGGACTCGATCCGGTGGCCGGAATCCAGTAACTTCAGAAAATTCTGGATGCCGGATCCGTCATCCCGATCCCGGATTAAGTCCGGGATGACGGATCCGGGACCGGCATGACAAATTCGGAATTGTTGCGAAACCAACAAAGTTTTTCAATGAACTTTCATATAAGCGGGAGCCGCTGGCCGCGAGCGCTTAGTCTGATCGGAAAAGAAACTAAAGGAGCTATCTGAGCGTTCTTATTGTAGGTCAGGGTGCGAGCGAAGCGAGTTCCCTGACAAACCTCTTTATCTGGCATCACCCGAGGATTGTCAGGTAACGCCTACGGCATAATCTAACCTACAGTCTGTTCATGGTTTCGCCAGGCACAATCTCATATGTAGTTTCATACGAGTTTATATCACTAACAGCATGCTGTGAGTAGCAGAAGGTTTAAGGTAACACACTCTGATCCATGGAAAACACAGAAAATAAAAAATCAAAAATTGAAAGAACCAGCGAAGATCTGTTTAACTTTGCGATTGACCGCGAAGACGTAAAATGGCTGATGGAGCGCCTGTCACCCGAGGCCGACGTCAAACCAACCACAGTGGAATACGAACTTCAGATATTGAAAATAATCAGCGTCGGCTGGAGCATTTCCTACTACCTGACAAACAGTCCCCAGAAGAATAAACTGTTAGAGCGCTACTGGAATGCCGTCAATGAATTCTCAAGGGACCTGACGACGACCATGGAATATTTGATCGGTCAAGATATCGATTATTTTCAAGTACTAAAAGATCGACTCGACATGTATGTGAATGCCATGGCCCGACATCCAGATGCATCTGAACCCGCAACCGTGATTGGACCTGAATTTGCAAAAGCATGCGGCAACGAGAAGGATATATTCACCTTCATGACCGGCTCGAAAATGTTCATCTCAGCCACCACCAAAGTTAGGCAATACTTAGAAGCGATAAAATTGAGATAGATATGAATAAAAGACCATCCTGGATTCTGCCGATCATAATTTTCTCTCAATTCACCGGCACATCCCTTTGGTTTGCCGGCAATGCCATTATCGCAGATATTCAGCGCCAATGGTCTCTCGGTGACAGCGCACTGGGATTTGTAACATCGGTGGTACAACTCGGGTTTATCAGCGGCACCCTATGTTTTGCCGTATTTGCCGTCTCTGACCGATTCTCACCGCGCAAGGTGTTCTTTTTTTGTTCGCTATTAGGCGCCTTCAGCAACCTGCTCGTCTATCTCGTCGCCGACGGTTTTACATCTTTAATGATTTTCAGAGGTTTGACCGGGTTCTTTCTGGCCGGAATTTATCCGGTGGGAATGAAAATAGCCTCCGGCTGGTACCGACAAGGTCTGGGCAAAGCGTTGGGTTTTCTGGTCGGCGCCCTGGTACTCGGAACTGCCTTACCGCACCTTTTGAAGGGATCAGGTCACCATGTTCCCTGGGAAACGGTAATTATTGCGGTTTCACTGATTTCCGCAAGCGGTGGCGGGCTGATGTATGTCTTCGTTCCGGACGGACCGCACCTTTTCAAGGGCACCTCATTCAATGGCAAGGCGCTAAAACTTATATTTGAACGCCGGGATTTACGCGCAGCTGCCTTTGGTTACTTTGGTCATATGTGGGAACTGTATACGCTATGGGCCTTCGTTCCGATGTTCCTCATCACCTACGCAACCCATCATCCCGCAGTGAAATTAAATATATCCTTGTGGGCCTTTACGATCATTGCCGTCGGCAGCCTTGGCTGCATTGGTGGGGGAATAATTGCCGGAAAATTCGGCAGTGCGAAAGTCGCTTTCGTTCAACTCGCTTTTTCAGGAATTTGCTGTCTTCTTTCGGGCCTTATTTTTCGGACTCCGCCGCAATTGTTCCTATCTTTTTTGATCTTCTGGGGCATCGTGGTCGTTGGCGATTCACCCCAGTTTTCAACCCTAGTAGCACACACGGCTCCTAAGGAACTGGTTGGATCTGCCCTGACAATCGTTAACTGCATCGGTTTTTTCATTACCATCATCAGTATCCAGCTAATGACGTTGCTGATTCCAGTCATCCCGTCTGATTATCTTTTCTTCTTTTTAGCAATTGGCCCGTTGATGGGGCTTGGGTCTCTTCGTCCGTTGGTTCGTAAAAAGATTTAGAATGTCCTCAACCTTGGTATCGCTAACTAACGAAACCCCCCGCGCCGGTACAGTCGCCAAGACAGCACCCATATCGCCAATAGCGGACGACGCTTCAGCCGTGGTTCGACATCCACCGTGACCCCCGAATGCCGTTGGATCTTCCAAAGGATATAGTCTACCCCCCCCTCAAAGGTCGTTATGGCCTTTAAGAGTCTCAATACGGACAGCACCTTCCCTTGCAAGGATCGCAGACGCCAGGTAATATGGTTTAAAAGCCGCCGGTAGTTGGAAATGTGATGGTGATAGCTCACCGATCCAGCGGTGTCGACCATCTCGACAGGATAAGAAACGGCCTCCATTGCAATGCGGGTGATTTTTTCGTAATATTCAGGCGCGGCATCAAATAAACGGGCCCGCTTTTCCGGTCGCTCAGATCTAAGTTCGGCTCGATAGGAAAGCTCAAAGCCTCGGTGCCACAACCGACGAGCATTAAATTCGGGGTCTATTCGGGGCAACACACGCCGGATAAAGGTCAAGACAGACTGCGCAAACCCTTCCTGTACCAACCTGGTCACCTCATCATTGCGGGTGTAGAGCAGAGCGGTGGGCTGGCAAAAGCGCCCCCAAAGATAAGAATGAAACCATCGCCTAGATGTCCCTTTTTTAAAATCCGCCAGGGACAAGACGGCATATTTGGTGCGTACAACCTGCCCCTCAAACTCTTTCTCCAGGTAGAAAACATTGGGGGGCAGCAACCGGTTAAGAATAGCCTGAATGCGGCTCGTATAGGCTGCACGGTAGTTGTCGACCAGCAGGTAGAGATCCACCAGACCATCAAGATCATCGCCCGAGCGCAGGCAGGAACCGTAAAATAAAATTGCCCGAGCGGCCTCGCCGTGACGTAACAGAATTGCATCTATCAAGAGGCCTACCGCTGGTGAAGCCGTACGGTCGGAACGGTGCTTGATTTCGGTAATTAGCTGAGATGGAATATCCACCGGAAATCCCTAACCCGGACGCGCCGGAACCAAACAGGAAAAATTAATCACGAAAGTACAAAATAGCGAAAACTTGAAAAAAAGATGACCTAAATTTTGTGCTTTCCAGCTTTCGTGTTTTCGTGATAAAAAAAGCTTTGCCATAAAATGCAAAGAAATTACAACTTAAGATACTAAAAAGGTAGCCGTACCGCCATCTCGCACCACCGTGGGTTCCTGTTGATTCTCGGGCGTATAAAGCTGGCCGTCCAGGGTGAAACCGCCGGCAAGGTTCAGCTTAATTTCAGAGGCATTGTGGCTGAAGAAACCGTTCTCGGGCGTATTGTGGTATCCGGTAAAACCCCGAAAAAAAGACGGCAATGCCCGCACCAAATGTCTGGGGTTGGCTTTGATGGCAGTGTAGTGTAAAGCGCCCTTTTCACGGCCCCAATAGGGGTGCATCCCAAGAAGCAGCCGCTCCAGAGTGCTGATGAGGACCACCAAACAGTCAAACTGCGTGGCGGGATTTTGATCCAGTTTTACCGTGAGGGGCACTGAAGCCGAAAAATCCTTGTTCTTATTCACCAACGCCCACAAAAAACGCAAAATCGTTAAACCGGGCCCCACCTCACCCCGCAATCCCTTGCCATTTAGATTACGATGAAAGTATTGGATGCCCTGATAGATAGCGGCCGCTCCAAAAAACATTCCATACCGGATGGGATGGCCGGGCGCCGCTACCCTCAGTACCGGGCGCCTTACCGTGATAGGCTTACCGTCCCCGGTTTGTGCCCACCGGAACAGTTTTCGCAGGACTTTCACTGGTGATCCCGGAGGGCCCACATCCCTGGCCGTCATGCTGGTGGTACCCGATTGCATCACTGTCAAAACTGGCAATTTTTCGAAGGGTTGACGATGGAAAAGGACTGTCAGTGCCGCCTGTACAGTGCCATCACCACCGTTGATAGCCACCAGATTCACATCATTATGGGCGAAATCAACCAGAGCCGCTAAGACATCTTGCGGTGTTCGAACATCACGATGGAATACCTGAGGATAATCGTAAATGGCATTCCGGACATTTGCAAGACCGATTCGATTCCCACCACTGTATGGATTGACGAGCACCCCGATGCGCGGTCGGCGCCCGGATGTTGAAAAATCAAGTACTACCTCATCTGGCGGTGCTTCTATCGGCCAGCTCCCTCCGGCAAATCTCCTGCTTGAGATATCATTCATGTTTTACGATGGGTTCCTTTTGAAACCGTTTTAAAACAACGTATAGATAAACGGGGCTATCGCGCTGGTTTCGACAAATACAATCAAGGCGCTGATGAGACCCAGCATAATTACAATGGGAAGTAGCCAATACCGTTTTCTAACTTTTAAAAACTCCCAAAATTCTGCAATTAAAGACTGATTTGCCATGATTTTCCTCTGCTAAAAGCGTTTTAGGAACCGTTCTTTGGGCTGGGCAGGTTCCGTCCGGGTCACCCAGTAAGTTTCAGCATCCGGGTCGGGTTTGACCGGCAAGGGACGACCGCCAAATATTCTTTTTAACAATGCGGCCGGTGTCATCACAAAATAGAAAAAAATGGTAAGAATCAATATCGTTACCTTTGAACCAATAAAATGGGCAATTTTAAGCCAGCCGATATAGATTGGTTTCAACAGGACGGGCATCAGCACAAAACCACTTGAAAGCACTGCTAAAAGGCCGAAAAATACCGTCAACAGTGTTTTATCCCGCCAAATTGACACCGCCAATAGGGTTCCAAAAAATATCAGCCCTATGGCACCAAATTTTCTTATCTCTCGAGAATTAGTCAAGTTCGAGTTCATCTCTCCAGTTCTCACCTTCCTGCCAGGTTGGCTGCTCGGATTTATATAGCATGCAATCTTCTATCACCAGCACATCGATCTCGGTTCGCATAAAACAGCGATAGGCATCCTCCGGCGTGCAGATAATCGGCTCACCGCGGACATTGAAACTGGTATTTACGACGACGGCACAGCCGGTTAGATTTTCAAATTCTGCAATAATATCATAATAATCCGGCTTGTCCAGTCGGTTAACCGATTGCAGCCGGGCAGAATAATCCAAATGGGTCACGGCCGGGATATCGCTTCGGTTCACCTTAAGACGCTCTAACATCGTAAGTCCATCCCTGGAGGGTTGGGGCAGGCGTCTTGTTTCTTTTATATCCGCTACCAACAGCATATACGGACTGGGACGGTCGATATCGAAATATTGATCAGCTTTGTCTTCCAAAACTGTCGGCGCAAAGGGACGAAAAGACTCGCGATACTTTATTTTCATATTCATCACGGTTTGGGTGTCCTTTTGTCGGGGGTCTCCCAGAATACTCCGGGCACCGAGGGCCCGTGGTCCAAACTCCATGCGCCCGGCCATATATCCTACAATTTTCCCTCGGGCGATCAGTTCACCAATGGTTCGCGCCCTGATATCCTTATCGAGCTCATGAAAAGGATAGCGATTGTCTTCAAGAAAAACCTTAATCTCCTGGTTGGTGTACCCGGGCCCCAGATAGGACCCTTTCTGGCGGTCCACCCCGTTGGGATCCATTCTTTCATTGCCAAGATATCGGTACCAAACCGAAAGCGCCGCCCCGAGAGCGCCGCCGGCATCGCCGGCAGCAGGCTGGATCCAGACATGTTTGAAAGGGCCTTCTCGGATAATCCGACCGTTGGCCACGCAGTTAAGCGCGACGCCACCAGCCAAGCACAGGCTGTCAAGTTTGGTTTCCTCATAAACGTGGTGAACCATTCTAAGAATGATCTTTTCGGCCACCACCTGAATGCTGGCCGCAATGTCCATCTCCCTTTGGGTAATTTCCGTTTCGGGCTCCCGCGCAGGCCCGCCGAAAAGCTTCGAAAACCGGCGATTGGTCATACGCAACCCGCCGATATAATCAAAGTACGCTTGATTCAAACGCAGGGAGCCATCTTCTTTAAGGTCGATCAATTCTGATAAAATCAGATCGCTGTACAATGGTCGACCATAAGGCGCCAGTCCCATCAGTTTGTATTCACCTGAATTGACCCTGAAACCCGTGAAATATGTAAAAGCGGAATAAAGTAATCCCAGGGAATCTGGAAAATGGAGTTCTTTGAGCAGGGCAATGTCACTGCCCCGGCCATAACCATAGCTGGCCGTGGCCCACTCCCCGACCCCATCGACTGTTAAAATAGCGGCTTCATCAAACGGTGACATATAAAAAGCAGAAGCCGCATGCGCTTCATGGTGCTCGGTGAAAAGGATGTCCCCCTCATAGCCGGTTTCGCGCTTAACCACCCGGGGGATATGTAGTTTTTGTGCCAGCCATGGCGGCATGGCCAGCAGCCAGGAACGCAAGCCTTTGGGAGCGGTTGTCAAATAACTCATCAACAGGCGTTCAAATGTCAGCAGAGGTTTGTCATAATAAGCGAGATGGTCGATATCATTGATGGTAAGCCCGGCTTCATCAAGACAATATTTAATCGCGTTTCTGGGGAATCTGGGATCGTGTTTTTTGCGTGAAAAACGTTCTTCTTGAGCTGCGGCCACGATATCGCCGCCATTCAACAGGCAGGCGGCGCTATCATGATAAAAACAGGATACGGCCAGAATATAAGGTTTGGAATTTTCAGTAGGCATTAATGATGATCATCCTTAAATGAGTTCTTAAAAATTCAACTATCGTTTATTGTAACACGTTGAGATTAAACGCACAGAAAATTTTATTTTGGTGCTCTTTGCGGCAATATCAAATATAGATGAATTTCCTGGATCTTGCACGAGTTGGAATTTATTTGTCGTCGGCGTGACGGGTAAACAGTCCCACTGCCAGGGACCCGTTATATTGAGGCCGATTGACGTCCTTAAGCCAGGATCTTAAAGGTCCCCGGCGGAAATGTACATATCCAGCCTGCGCCAATCGAAAAAGAAGAAATAAAGAGGTCAAAACCGTCCAAAGGGCAACCGTCAGCAATCCAAGGTCAGGACGTCCCCCCAAGACGCTTAGGGTCAGGATAATCATATTTGGGTTGCGCCGGGCCGTTACCAGCCGGAAATATGAATCCAGCGGACGCCAGCAAAAAATTCCAAATCTGCCCAGACACAATTGAAACGTCCCTTCGACCAATCGTCCCGCAGTGTATGCGATCAAGATGGCCCACAATACATGGTTGAGCGCTAGGCCGCTGTTTCCCAGAGATGCGGTTCCAAGTCCCAGTCCCCAGAGGGCATACCATATGGGTGGATGTACAAGGTCAATAATATGGTCGAAATAATGTCCAACCGGGCTGGAGGTGACGGTGACACGAGCCAGTTTTCCATCCACCGTATCTAAAAAAGTCATCAGCCAGCCTGCTATCAGACCCCAGCCATACCAGCCATTGGCGAACAAAACCCCGGCCAATATCACCAGAAGCAGGCCGATGATGGTGACGTGATTGGGCCGCAGCCCAAAGCGCACACACTGGCCGACGACCCATTGGGCCGGGCGAGGCCAAACCCATTTGGTAACCAGGTCGGTGACCCCTTTATAGGACCAGTCAAACAGCCTTCGTTCTAAGATACGCTGAGTCTCAGAACTAATGGGCAGCACAAAGGGTGGTTCAAACTTGAGTAGCTGCTGCTGGAAAGATATCGTCAAGGTTTCGAGGGTTTCAGTCCTGACACCTAAAGTAGGGTCCGTCGCAGACGCTCCTTTTATTAATTCAACTGCTCGGGTGGCTTTATCGGTGGCTACGTGGGCGGCGACAAATCCATCGGTAGGTGCCTGCGAAATCTTCAAAAGTAAATCCGGTGATTGCACCAGGTAGCGAATGACACGGTCATCAAAGAGGTAATCACCCCTTAACAGCAAAACGGAATCGTTGTCCGGTAACTCGCTCAAATCTCGAACAATATCTGTCACACCGGCACTCTTCAATACCCGGATATTGCGCTGGCGGGATGTTAATCCCCAGAGTTTTACCGGACTTTCATTAATGAAATAAGCATATATAGGCATGTCAAATGTTCCAGATCTACCCAAACAAGGCATTTTTAAAGGTCAAGCACCAATAGTAAAAATCCCAAAAGACAAGCACCAAATTACAAATAAATCTCAATTTCCAATTCTCAATGACCAAAACAGTTTTGTTACCGGAACAGGCAATATGTATTACAAAAGGCCTGGCATTTTTGGCAATTTATAATGCAATTTTTCACTATCACATTCCTGTTTGGGATTTTGAATTTTGGTCATTGTGATTTGTTTGATATTTGTGATTTGCAATTTGGAATTTCGATCAATCCAACACGCCACTATCCCGGATGAGCTGGAATTGACTAACAAAGGCTATTGAATCTTAATTCTTCAATCTTCAATATTCAATCCTGAGGTCTGTTGCAATATGTATCCATTTACTATATTTATCGGAAATGATCTCCATAAATATTGAAAACAAACCAAATTCCGGTTCTCAATCGTCCATAGCTGACAGCCCATCATCAGCGTCGACCATAACCCTGGCCCATCTTTCCGACCCACATATTTCGTGCATGGATGCTATCACAACACGAGACTTATTCAATAAACGCCTGCCTGGATATTTAAAGTGGAAACTATACCGCAGATCAGGGCACAGTGACAATGTTCTGCCCGTTTTACAAGCAGATCTTGCAGCTACCAAACCCGACCACATTGTCGTCACCGGCGATCTGACCCACCTGAGCTTATCAACCGAATTCAAAAAAGCCAGACAGTGGCTGCAGACATTAGGATCCCCGTCAAAGGTTACCGTCATCCCCGGCAACCACGACGCATATGTCCATACCGATTGGCATAAAACCATGGTTCACTGGACGGAATATATGCTGTCAGATATCAACCAGGGTGCTAAGCACCTCACAAATAATATCAACCACATCTTTCCCTGTTTGCGTATTCGCGACCATGTTGCCATAATCGGCGTGTGCACTGCTCAACCAACGGCACTACATCTGGCGGTGGGTAGTATCGGCACCGGCCAATTAGGTCGCCTGGAAAAAATCCTGTCTCAAACTGCCGGACAGGAATATTTTCGAGTATTGCTGATTCACCATCCGCCTATCCCCGGCACCGTCAGCTGGCGCAAACGCCTGACCGATGCACCCGCTCTGCAGTCGCTTCTGGCACATTATGATGTTGAGCTGATTTTACACGGCCACACGCATTTTGCACACCAATGCAACCTGAAAACGCTGTCCGGCAATGTCCCGGTGATGGGTGCGCCATCGATAACGGCCCTAGACAATGCCGCAGATCGCCGCGCCCGATATTACATTTACCGCATATCCCCTATGGACGACAACTGGAACGTCAGGCTTCAAGTACGCGTTTATTCGCCGTCTGAAAGTCGTTTTAAAAAGGAAAGCGAGCAGCAAATCAGCGACCACCAGCAGAGCTGGGGGTATGGGGATGTCCCCTCGAAGGGGCCGGGACCACGCTCTGCTGGTGGTCGCTGATTTAGACAACCTTCCGTAACTGCAAAAGCGAAATACCGGAGATCAGTATTACGGGTGTCATTGCCGTGATAGCCGGTGCAAGACTCAATAGCAGCCCCAGATGCACTACCAGCTGATCGCCAAAATAAAATACAATTCCAACAAATGAGCCAATCATTATCCGCTTTCCCGCTGTCACAATGCGGGTAGAGCCGAATATGAACGGCAGCGAAAGCAATACCATGGCCCCTGTCGTCAAGGGCACACTTAGCTTGCGCCACAGTGCCAATTCATAGCGATCTGCGTTCTGTCCACTCTCACGCATCGCCTCAATATACTCGTAAAGATCGACCGACGAAAGACTGTCGGCTGGAAGTTCAAGCATATCAACCTGATCTATGCTTAAAAATGAGTTCAAAATCAGCTCTGGCAAATGTTCTGTTACGATGCCTTGCTCGCTGAATGTCTTCCGGGTAATATCCCTGAGAACCCATTGATCGTTAGGTTGAATGTTGGCCTCACGAGCGTGGGTAAACACCTTTAAACGACCCTTTTCATCCGTCTCAAATAAATCCAAATCATTCGCAACGCCACTGTAAACTGTTTTGCCGACGTGAATATAGGTAAATCCCCGTCGGGCCCAGAAACCTTGCTTGGTTAGCGTAATGCCGGTTTTGGAAATTGCCTGGGCGCGCCGTTTACGGGCCAACTGATCCAGCGGAGGGACAACCATCTCTGCCAACATACCGGTTAACAGGATGGTGAGTGTACCGGCGGCAAGCACCGACCAGCAAATGCGACGGATCGACATGCCACCCGCCTGCATGGCAAGCAGTTCATCGTGATCGGCCAACAAGCCAAGTGCAATGATGCTGCCAAGCAACGTAGATATCGGCATCAAATCGAGCATGCGCCTTGGCAATGTGAGACAGATGAAGATCAGAACGTCACGGATTTGATAATTTCCCTTGCCAACGTCATCCAACTGGTATACCAGCTCAAGGAAACTAAATAGCGCCACAAGGATAATAATGATTAAAGCAAAGCTACGTAAAAAACTAATGCCGATATAGCGGTCAAGCGTTTTCATTAAAGTGGCGCCTCTGGCTAAAAAACGACCAGTATGATCATTAAAGAAACTTTTTTAATCTAATTTTTTCCTCGCCAGCGCAATAACCGGGATGGCTGCCACAGCAGAACCAGCAGCAGTCCTGCCAGCAGCATTTGGATCCACCAGATCCCGGGACTGGCGTCAAGGATACCCCGTTCGACCCATTTTTTGGTCAACGCGCTAAGGTTATAGTACACAGCAAAAATCACTACGGCCGTTGTGATCTTGGCATATTTACCGTGGCGGGGTGATGAACGGCTTAACGGAACACCTATCAAGGTCAACAGTATGGAGGCCAGAGGGGTAGATAGCCGCCACTGAAACTCGGCAATATCTTTACGCTTTTCGGATCGGGCGAGAGCCCCGGTTGATTCTGCTTTAACTCGATATTTCTGATTTAGATACGCTTCGGGTTCAAGGGGCATGGCGGATTGTTCAAATTGGATAACACGTCCGTCATCTCCAATGCGGGAAAATTCATAGAGATGGCCGTCGTTAAATACCATAATCTGTTTACCGGATGCACGGTCCACGATCTGGTTGGCTTGCTTCGCGAAGATAACCTGCAAATCATTGTCTCGTTCTGTTCGAATAAAGACCCGCTCGACCTCATCCTGCGGGTGGTCTACTTCTTCAGCATAGATCACCCGCATTCCGTTTTTCGTTTCATAAAACGTTCCGTCATTCATGCGCGTCAGATCAAAATTTGCCTCTGCATTTGCCTTTATTCGATAATACTGATGGTAGGCCCAAGGCCGAATAAAAAGCGACAAACTGGCAACCACCACCGCAGTTGCCACTGCCGTGTACAAAACCGGTCGGAAAATCCGCCCCATACTCACCCCACAAGCAAAAAGGGCTGTCATTTCGGAGTCCTTGTATAATCTACCAAGCGCAACCACCACGCATAAATACAAAGTGGTAGGCAGCAGTATCTCCAGAGCGATTGCGATTCGGAGCAAAATTAAAATAATGACGGTGATTCCGGGCAACTGACCGCTGAGAGCGTCCACCAGGAATTGGGTCGCCATATAGCACCCGAAAATAAAGACCAATATCGCAGATACCGCTACTGTCGGCTTGATAATTTCCCTCATTATATAACGGTCAATAATCATAGGTAGTCATTTAAAAAAGCGTTCTCCAACATCATGGAACAGAACGCTTATTTGAAAAATAATAAGATTTAGACAAGTTAAGGGCTTCGCCCTAATTGGAATATTGGAATTTCCGAGACGTTTAATTAAGGAGATGATAAGACGCTAGTCTCTACTTAAACCTTTGAAAAATATAGTTGAAACATCAGGTTAAGGTTACTTCGGTGGTCTGACAAATAGGTTCATGGGCACCAACCCCTGATAGGGTGCCGCAGGCTGATACCACCTTTTCGGCCAGTTTGAGATCAGCATGGTAATCGACTTCACACCACTGAAATCCTTGCGTTGAACATGTCCACACCGGCATTGACCGGGCCATCTCATCTATCACCGATAGATACCATTTCTTCTGTGCCGAGGGGGCTCGCAGCGACTTTTCCAATGCATCGCGGAACAATTTAGGTCCTTGTCCACGGAACAGAATCATTCCGATGGATTCCCCATCGATTTGATCCGGCAGAAGTTCCTTGCCGATCTTCACCAATCGACATCCGTCCAATTCAACCTTCATGTCGTCGGAGTCATAATCATTTTTATGGCTAATAGCCACGGTCACCGGATGATTTTCGGTATCGAGAAGCAGCTGCATCACGGCTGCTTCAAACAGGGTATCTCCATTTAGTAACACAAAGTCTGAGTCCATTTCATCCCGGGCAGCCCAGCAACTCACCAGGTTATCCGAGACAGCGTAAGCATCGTTGTATATGGTTTTTACACGCTGTAAATCACAGCGCTCGCGTAACAGCCGTTCGACTTTGTCGGCGCGAAACCCTAAAACGGTCGTCACCCGGTTGATTCCACACTTGGCAAGCTCATCGATTTGCCACTCGATCAAGGATCGACCCCTGACCGGCAGAAGGCATTTTGGCCGATCAGCGGTCAGCGGCAGCAATCTTTTTCCCTGTCCTGCACTTAAAATAACAGCCTTCATGGGCTAAAGTCCCTTTCAATATCCTGGAGGTTTAGAATCTCGTTGCGGCAGAGCAGAGGCTCAAAAGATTTTCTATCTAAGGACAGACCGTTTTTTGCCAATAGATGTTTAACTCTGCAGGCTAAATCATATGTCTTCTTTATCGAAGTTCAAGTTTAGTGCTTTGTCAAAAAAACCAATGGCGTGTTTTAAAATTTCTTGAAAATTTTCGACTTGATCGGGAGGCAAACCAAGAGATTTTGTTACCGTACTAAAAACGTCGGACTGGGTTCGCTTAATTTCTGACAATATTTTTTGGCCTTTTTCGGTTAAGGTTACCGTCGTCACCCGTTGATTTTCAGGCAGTATCCTTTTATCAACAAGTTGCTTATCTTTCCAGAGTTTTGTAATCGTCGTGGAAATTGTACTGTTGCTGACCGTCGGATATAAGCTTCCAATTTCGGATATGCTCATGCTTTTTTTCATTCCAATTAGCTCAATTATCAAACTTTCACGGTCAGTTAAATCTCCCACTTTATTTTCAGAGATTTTGGAGGCGATATACAGACGCACTCTAAAAGCCATATCATAGATCAGCGATTCCGTGTTTTTTTTCATCAGCTCCTCTTGGCCGGATTTCCCGATATTGTTGTATGTAGTTGGAAAGTATTTATAATACAAAAAATGTGATTTGTAAAGAGTTTCTTAAAATAAAATTAACTGCATCTCAATACTTCTATTATAAAATTATTGATTTTTTATAATATTGAGAAATAGAAGTGTACCATGGATTCTATACTTTACAGCTAATCACATTGCGCAAGTACAATCCATAACCCGTTTTTCTTATTAACGATACCGTTTTCTATATTGACCTCCACAAACAACCTGTGTATCATGCCCTGCCAAATCTAATTTCAGGGCTCCTGACCCCAATTGGAAAAACTTCTCGGCAGGCCCTGATATCTAAAGAAGTTACATAATTGGTAGTAAAAATAAGCATAAATTTACGACACATCAGTAGTTCTGAATTTATCGGATAGTTATCATCATTCGTCACCAGGATGCTACCGGTTTTTTCGGGATGCTGGAGGCCGAAGACATTCCCTTGACATTCTAAACCTTGCTAGGTGCTGCGGAAAATTGGCTGCGCAAACAGGGAATGCAACAAATCTCCGGTCCGTTCAATCTGTCTATCAACCAGGAAATTGACATAGATCAACAGGTGAAATTAATTCCTTAACGACTCGAAGATATTCACCTACTCCCCCTAATAGTGCGATGACAAATTCCCACCCTCAATTTACCGCAGTCGTGCTGGCAGCAGATCGCAGGCCGGATGATCCGGTGGCCAAGGCCGCCGGCGTACGCTGCAAATCTTTGACCCCTGTCGGCGGTAAACCGATGGTTTTTCGCGTGCTGGATGCCCTCACCGCATCTCAGGTGGTAAACACCTTTATTCTCTGCGGCCCGCCTAAATCTGTTGTGGATCAGGAGCCCGATCTCAGGACCCTTGTAGCATCAGGAAGGGTTCAATGGTTTGAAAATCATGCAACCCCAAGTTTAAGTGCATTTCATGTCCTGCAGACCTTGCCGGATGAATCCCCGGTTCTGTTGACCACCGCTGATCATGCTTTGTTGAGCGCCCGAATCGTTGATTTTTTTTGCTCTGAAGCACAGGCGACGGGCTGTGATGTGGTGGCGGGAGTTGCGCGGCATGAAGCGGTGATAGCAGCCTACTCCCAAACCCACAGAACTGCCACCCGCCTTGAAGATGGTGCTTACTGCGGCTGTAACCTGTTTGCCTTTCTCACCCCCCGTGCTCGCCTGGCAGCGGATTTCTGGCGGCGGGTCGAAAACCAGCGCAAAAACCCCCTGCGCGTGATCCGTGTTTTGGGCTGGAAAGCCATTTTGCGTTATCTTATGGGTCGGCTCTCCCTCAATGAAGCCTTAGGTCGGATATCGCGTCGTCTCGGTTTCAAAGTGGGTGCCGTTGTATTGCCCTGCCCGGAAGCTGCCGTCGACGTCGATTCGGTCGGCGACTGGCAGCTTGTCGAAAAAATCGTATCCAGCAGGCAAGCATGAGAAAGCAGCAGAGTGCGGGTGCCAGTTAAGCCAGAAGCCGCACTCAAACCTGCATTTTCCGACAACATGCTGTCAGCTAAAGGCCCCTAAAGGCCTAAACCCGGATAGTCTCTGACTTCTGACTTCTGTCTTCTGACTTCTGTCTTCTGACTTCTGCACTGCCTCAGCCCCATGCATATCTGTTTTGGGGAATCGCCCCTGCATCATCATTGGCGACACATGCTCGTACAACCCTTTGTGCAATCTTAAGATCAACAGGAAAATCTACTTCACACCATTGGAGCCCCATTACAGGACAAGTCCACACCGGCATTAATTGAGCCAATTCGTCAATTACCGACAAATACCATTTTTTCCGGGCCAAGGGATCGCACAATGCGTTCTCCACGGCAAGGTTGAAACTGGCCGGACCCTCCCCACGAAACAGGATCATACCAATGGATTCCCCATCGACGTTGTCGATGGAAAGGTCCTTTCCAATATGAATGAGCCTGTCTCCGTCCAGAGTCACCTTCATATCGTCAGCGTCGTAATGTCGTTTTTTATGGGTAACCACTGTCACCGGACGATCAGGCGTCTCAAGCAAATGATTCAGCACGTCAGCTTCAAACAATGTGTCGCCGTTTAAAAGAACAAAATCCTCATTCATTTCAGCACGGGCAGCCCAACAGCTGAACAGATTATCGGCCCAGGAATAAGTGGGATTATAAACAGTTCGGATCCGTTTCGAATCGTAGCGCCGATGTAGCAATTGTTTGACCCTGTCGGCACGGTATCCGACAACTATTGACACCCGGTCGATGCCGCATCTGGCAAGTTCATTGATTTGCCACTCGATCAGAGACCGGCCGTCGACCTTCACCAAACATTTCGGATTGTCCGCAGTCAGGGGCAACAAACGTTTTCCTTGACCGGCACTTAGGATAACTGCTTTCATGAGTTTCAATCCTTTTTATAGCTATCGTTAGTGGTCAAAAGTTTAAAATAAACATCGGTGGAAAATTGTCCCTTTAACACCGCTGTGCGCCCGATACAGACGGTTCATTTAACTCGAAACCGAGCAAATCATCAAAAAATCCAATAGCACCTTTAAGAACTAGCTGAAACGACTCATTCTGTTCGGCAGACAGCCCCAAAGACATGGTTACGGTATTAAATACATCGGATTGATTCTTTTTTATTTCCGCCAATAACAGTTGGCCCTTTTCAGTCAAATTAACCGTGGTAATTCTCTGATTTTCGGGGAGAATGTTCTTGTCAACCAGCTTCTTTTCTTTCCACAGCTTGGTGATGGTGGTCGAAATTGTACTGTTACTTACCCGTGGGTAATAATTACATATTTCGGATATGCTCATCCTGCCTGTGGCGCCGACCAACTGCAGAAGAAGGGTTTCCCTTTCACTTAAGTCGGTTATCCGTTTCTCGGCAGCTGATTTTGATGCCATGTATAATCTTACCCTGAAAGCCATGTCATAGATCATCGATTCAGTCACTTCCGTCATCTTCCCCTCCTTCATGCATCGCCTCAATTCATAAGCCACCGGCATCGTTCAAGTTTAAATCAATTTTTTGTGTTCTCCCGGTAACGGTAAAACCTTTTCAATTCTCATCCCGCCAGAGGCGGGGTGGCCTATGAATTGAGTTAATGAACATGACTATTTATAATACAAAATATATTGATTGTAAATAGTTTTATAAAATAATTTTATATTTTTTTAATATTTTTTTTTTCCAACGTTTTAAAATATTAACCCTTGACAATCCAAAATATATAATTATGTTGTAGCGAAACCATAATATTTCAATTTTAGAAATATTATTTTTTTATATAATTTTGTTTTATTAAAATTTTATATAGCTAAAATAATAATATCTAAAAATTTTTTTATATAAACTCTTGACAATCAGAATTAATTGATTTACCATTAGATCAAATTCAAAACAATTAAACCGCGAAATGAATAGTTAAACAAACTCAAAACGAAGTTTTCTTAATAAACAGATTACGTTAGCGCATCAAATATTTCAGTATAATTAGTTTACAGTTTTAGAAATACGTGTTACGCTTTTTCACAATGACATTTATTAAACGCTAAATATCTAATTTAATACTAATTTAAATTAGCTCGCGTGGATCGCGCAAAATGGATCGGGCAAACATAATTGGCAAGCCCATATTTAGGCTTAGCGCGGTATGTTTGCCTTTCAAGCACCAGGAAACGAGAAAGTTTACAAACGAAGTTGTCCGTCAGATTCAATAAAGATCTAACAGATCAATTATATTGTCAGACATAAGACATTTAATTTAAAATCAGGTAAAAAGCCCATCGCAGAACGGTCCCTGTCTTAATTGGCAAAGATGTAAGAGATTCAGAGGCGAACTGCAGGTGGGTGGTTGATGTGATGCTTCGGGGTTGACTGGATCGCTACGCTGGATTGATAAACCAAGGAGGCTATAGTTGCTATGGATGCTACACCTGCCGCTAATAATCTGCCGTTACGAATCGCAGATTTTTCTACGCTAGCAGAAGCACTCGACTACGCTGCCAAAGGAAAAACCGGCTATAATTTCTATCATACTGGAATCAAATTGTATGAGAGACTCCCCTATGCACGGCTGCGCGAAGATGCACGGTCACTGGCGCGTCGTCTCGTAGACCTGGGGGCAAACCGTGGCTCTCGGGTCGCCTTGGTCGCTGATACCCATCCGGATTTCATGCGCTTTTTTTTCGCCTGCCAGTATGCGGGCTTGATACCCGTGCCGCTTCCGGCTTCAATCAACCTTGGCGGTCGCAAGGCATACGTTTCACAGCTGAAAAAACTGCTCGCTATTTGTCAAGCGGATATTGCCATGGCGACCGATGAATTTCTGCCTTATCTAACCGAAGCTGCGCAGAAATTGCAATTGCGCTTTTTGGGCAATCCGCAGGACTTCAATGACCTCGCCGAACCCAACGTCAAACTACGTCCCTCGGAACCGAATGAGGTGGCCTACCTGCAATACACTTCCGGTAGCACCCGTTTTCCGAGAGGGGTGATGATCACCCAGAAAGCCGTTCTCAGCAACCTTTTCGCCATCTTAAAATATGGCATACAGGCTCGACCGGCGGATCGGGCGGTATCATGGCTTCCTTTTTTTCATGATATGGGCCTTGTCGGCCTCGTGCTGTCGCCCATGGCCGCTCAAATTTCTGTGGATTACCTGAACACCCGGGACTTTGCCATGCGCCCAAGACTTTGGCTGACGTTGATGTCGCAAAATGGGGGCACTGTTTCTTTCAGTCCGCCCTTCGGCTACGAATTGGCCGCACGTCGAGTACGCGATGATGAGGTCGACAAACTGGACCTCAGTGCATGGCGGATTGCCGGCGTCGGGGCGGAGCCGATTCGAACCGAACCCTTGAAACATTTTGCCGATCTTCTGGCACCCAGCGGATTTGACAGGCGCTCATTCGTAGCGTCCTATGGCATGGCCGAATGCTCCCTGGCGGTGAGTTTCGCGCCTCTGGGGCAAGGCGCTGATGTAGACTATGTGGACGGTAAGGCCCTTGCTGAAGAGCAAAAAGCCCTGCCCTTGCATCCCAAACAAGGCAACCGGACGGTGCGCGCAAACGCCTTCACCAATTGCGGAGCACCTCTGCCGGGCTACGAAGTGGAGGTAAGGGACGCTCAAGGATCGGTATTGCCTGAACGGCACTGCGGCACCCTCTATGTCCGTGGACCCAGCGTCATGTCCGGTTACTTTGGGGATCTCCAGGCCACTCGGGAAGTCTTGTCTCCCGATGGCTGGCTAAATACAGGCGATCTGGCATATCGAGTAGGAAACAGCATTGTGATTACAGGTCGTGAAAAAGACCTGATTATTATCAGCGGCCGTAATATCTGGCCCCAGGACCTGGAGAGTCTAGCCGAACAGCAACCGGAAATTCGCACCGGAGACGCTTCGGCATTCTCAGTAACAGACCCGGAAGGACAGGAGCGGGCCGTCATGATGGTTCAATGCCGTCAATCCGATGAACAAAAACGCGCCGGCCTGCGTGAGCGTTTACATGGTTTGGTCAGCGAAGAGTTCGGCATAGATTGTCTGATTGAGCTGGTACCTCGAAACACCTTACCCCGAACGACGTCTGGAAAGCTATCTCGCTCAGGAGCGCGTGAAGAGTATCTTAAACGGATGGCAGCTGAACAGGCAACAGAACTCAACCAAAGCCTTTATACCGCAACGTTTCGCCAGCGGGCCATCTGATCTGGAATTAGAATCAAATACACAGATAATTAACGAATAAAAATGCCGGTCAAAATGGTTTATCTAACCGGCACAGGACAAGTATTTCCGAACAGCAAGCAAAATTCTATGATCGATACAATTGCCATAACAGGGGCGACAGGGTTTGTCGGGACCGTCTTGACGCAACGATTGGCTGCCACCGGCCGGAAAATTCGGGCGTTGATCCGCCCTGCATCAACCCATAAACGACCGGCTGGCATTGATGTTGGGTGGATCGATGGTGATCTTGAGGACGCCGCAAGCCTCGGTCGCCTGGTTAACGGTGCAGATGCCGTGGTACACTGTGCCGGGACGGTTCGCGGTGCGACGAGGGCGCAATTCAACCGCGTCAATGTCGATGGCACGGCACGCTTGGTGAAGTTGGCGGTCGATCAACAACCGACGCCGCGCCTTCTATTGATCTCGTCGTTGGCAGCCAGGGAACCGCATCTGTCTCCTTATGCCGCCAGCAAACGCAAAGGTGAAGAGGTGCTGGTTGAAAAATCTGATAAACTATTCTGGACTGTCTTTCGACCTTCTGCCATATATGGACCGGGCGATCGGGAGTTGATGCCTGTGTTTCATTGGATGAAAAAAGGGGTTGCCCCGATTCTCGGTTCCGGTAATAATCGCTTTTCTCTGCTTTACGTGGAGGATCTGGCGGAGGCGATTGTGCAATGGCTGGATCACAAAAACGATCCCGCCTGCACCTATGAATTGCATGATGGACAGCCCGGGGGATATTCGTGGCGCGATGTTATCGATACGGTTGCACACCTGAGGCAGGGTAAATCGGTGGTTGCCATAAGGATACCGCTAATCGTGGCAAAGCTGTTTGCAACCCTGAATCTTATGGGTGCCCGGGCGATGGGTTACGCACCCATGCTGACCCCCGGAAAAGTGCGGGAGCTGCGCCATACCAATTGGGTTTGTGACAACGCCGCCTTGAACAGCGCCACCGGCTGGACTCCAAAAATATTATTGGCGGAGGGTCTGCAACGCACCTTACGATGGAACGGTGCATAGTTATACTTAGTCACATTGTCAGAGCATAATACTTTATTCGACTTTCAATGGATTGTGATTTATTTTTATAAATTTAGTGAAAATTTGAAAGGGATATCAAACGAATGCAAGTTAACGAAAATATTATTGAAGAGCTTAACAAAATCATTCAGCCCTTTGTTCCTAAAGGTTTGAAAATCGAGGAAGAAACGGATCTGGTCAGCGATTTGGGCCTTGATTCGTTGAAAGTAATGAAAATCGTGGAATCTGTGGAAGACAGTTTGGACATTTCGATACCCTTAAATGTCCTCCCGGATGTACGCACCGTTAAAGATTTTGCGATCCAAATCCAAAAACTGATCGGAGATGAATGATGAGTATTTTTGACAAATTCCAGCAACTGGCCGCAGCCCGTCAGGAGTTGGCGGAAAGTTGCGATACTTTTTTTAATGTCGTAATGGAAGAAATCCTTTCGGGAACGGAAGCTATTGTCAACGGTCGCCCCACGATTTTGGCCGGCAGCAATAACTATCTGGGACTTTCCTTTGATCCCGACTGTGTCGATGCGGCCTGCGAAGCCGCCCGCAAAGAAGGTACCGGCACCACCGGATCCAGAATGGCCAATGGAACCTTTTCAGGGCACGTGGCACTGGAACAGGAACTATCGGAATTTTTCAACCGTCGAGGCGCCATCGTTTTTTCCACCGGCTATGTCGCCAATTTGGCCATGCTGTCCACCCTGGTGGGTCCTGGCGAAATCATCTTGCTGGATGGGGATTGCCACGCCAGCATTTATGACGGTTGTAGAATGGGAAGCGCTGAAGTCCATCGTTTCCGCCACAACGATCCGCAAGACCTGGAAAAACGACTGCGACGGCTTGAAAAACGTAATACCAACATTCTGATCGTTGTCGAGGGCCTTTACAGCATGCTGGGAGATCGAGCGCCCCTGGCGGACATCGTCAGCGTTAAAGATAAATACGGCGCTTATTTGCTGGTGGATGAGGCCCACTCCCTGGGTGTTCTTGGGGCAAATGGACGCGGACTGGCCGAGGAGACCAATGTGGAAGATGGCGTTGATTTTGTCGTCGGCACCTTTAGTAAAAGTCTGGGAGCCATCGGCGGTTTTTGCGTCAGTAATCATCCCGAGCTCAACCTGGTGCGCTATGCGAGTCGCCCCTATGTTTTCACGGCCTCCTCGTCACCCTCAGTTATCGCGTCCACCCGCAAGGCGCTAAAAATTCTACAAAAAAGGACCGAACTGCGTCGGCGACTCTGGGATAATGCCAACATGCTGTATAACAATTTACAGGATTTGGGCTTCTCGATGGGACCGGAACCAAGTCCGATTGTGGCCGTACGGCTGGATGACATGGCCGAAGCCTTTGCGCTCTGGAACGGTTTGCTGGAACAAGGCGTCTACGTCAATCTAATGTTGCCTCCGGCCACGCCCGATGGTAGCTGTCTGCTGCGCAGCAGTGTCAGTGCCGGGCATACGCCGGAACAGATGGAGCGCATTTGTGAGGCGTTTACGGCCGTAAGGCAGTTGACAGCCGCGGCTTAAGCTGTGTGAGGGCTAAATCTGGAATGTCAAAGAAAGATTGGACAATGGTACTAAGGTTTCGGGTGTCAGGTGTCAGAAGTGAAAACACGAAAGCTGGTCTGACACCCCTGGCCCAGACCTAACTTGGTATGAATTTGGAAGATAAGACATTATTAGGTTTTCCTACAGTGAACAGTAATAATTTGTCTTATCGCACCAGGGCGGGCTTAAACCCGAAACCCGTGCTCGCAGAAGGTTTCCTAACGTCCGATAATATAAAAAATAAAAAGCCAATTAGATAATAATTTACGAAGTATTACGTTACAATTATGCGACTGTTAATAATATTTGCTCGTAGATACCCGCTCAACAGCACCCTCATGCTGCTGGCCTTGTTGCTGGCGGGATTGTTGGAAGGCATCGGCCTTTCGATGCTCCTGCCCCTCATCGGTATTGCCATTGGCAACCCGAGCGGCACAGGGCCACTTTCAGCTGCCAAAGATGGTGCCACTGATTCCACGTTGGAACGGATGGTTACAGATGGCTTTGCCGCATTGGGCATCACACCGACCCTGGGCCTGCTCCTCATCGTCGTGGTCGCCATCACCACCCTGAAAAGCGGATTAGTTTTGCTGGCGAACAAACACATCGGATATACCGTCGCACGGGTCGCCACCGACCTGCGAATCGAATTGTTAAAAGCCCTGCGTGTCAGCCGCTGGCAATACTTTATCAAGCAACCGCTGGGAAGCCTCTCAAATTCCATCGCAACCGAATCATCCAGGACGTCTAAAGCCTATAAGAGCGGTATCCTCATGTCCGCTGAGCTTTTTCAGGTCCTCGTCTATTGCTTCCTGGCATTCTTTGTATCCTGGAAAGCGACATTGATCGCGCTCACGGCCGGTTTTATTATTTTAGCCGCCTCGAGGCGCTTTATCAAAAAATCGCGCCGTGCCGGCAATCGTCAAACTGAACTTCGAAAATCGCTGCTGCGGTTGTTGGCGGATACCTTGCAGTCCATAAAGCCTTTGAGGGCCATGGCCCGTGAAAATACATATGACCATTTACTCAAGAAAAAAACCATCCGCCTGAACAAGGCGTTACAGAAACAAGTTCTAAACCGAGAATTTCGGGCAGCCTTTCAAAAGATACTAAAAATGCTGTTTTTGGCTGGCGCGATTTACGTATTGCTAACTTACTGGCAAATGACACTATCCAGCGCGATGGTTTTGATGTATCTTGTCGCAAAATTATTGAAGCGACTGAACAATGTTCAAGCAAATTACCAGGCAATGGTCGTCAATGAAAGCGCCTTCTGGTCATTGCAGGATACCCTCCAAACGGTGAAGAGTGAGCGCGAAGACGTTGGCGGAGACCACACACCTACGCTAAATCAGGCAATTCAATTGGAAAATGTGACGTTTGCTTATGATGATCACCCGGTGCTGCAAAATGTATCGCTCAACTTTCCGATGGGCCGAATCATTACCATTGTGGGTCCATCAGGGTCGGGAAAAACGACCCTGGTAGACCTGGTGATCGGTTTGCTGCGGCCCCAACAGGGTGAGGTATTGATCGACGATGTACCTTTGGCCGAAGTAAATCTGAAAAGCTGGCGTAGAATGATCGGCTATATTCCCCAGGAAACCATCCTGCTGCATGATACGGTCCTGAATAATATTACACTGGGTGATCCCAATCTTAGTGCAGCGGATGCAGAGGACGCCCTGCGTGCGGCCGGCGCCTTGGAGTTTGTCAATCGCATGCCTCAGGCAATGCAGAGTATGGTCGGCGAACGCGGCGGCAAACTGTCCGGGGGGCAACGGCAGCGGATCGCTATTGCACGGGCCCTGGTGCACAAACCGAAACTGCTGATTTTAGACGAAGCCACCAGTGGCCTGGATCCGGAAAGCGAAGCCGCTGTTTGCGATACCTTGCAACAGCTTCGTGGAAAACATACTATTCTGGCCATCTCGCATCAGTCGGCGCTGGTTGAGATCGCCGACAAAGCCTATCGTATCCGGGATGGGAAGATTTTACAGACGGAGACCAAACCGGAGGCCGAGATACCCACAGCAAATATCGATGCTGAACCGCGTCGCACGGTGCAGGTAGCCTTCAGCCACGGTAAATTGAGTTAAATCGGATTATCCGCCGAGGGGTTTCTCGGTGTTGAGATAATTAAAAGACTAAAAATAGAATATGCCGCAAGAAAAACCATTACATAGCATTAATGAGATTATTGGTCGTATTCGTCTCATCGCTTTCGATTTCGACGGGGTGTTTACCGACAATATGGTGTATGTTTTCGAGGATGGCAGGGAGGCCGTGAGGTGTTTTCGTAGCGACGGCATCGGTTTGCACAAGCTAAAAAAATTAGGAATTGAAACCGTCATTATTTCCACCGAAGCCAATCCGGTCGTTTCGGCCCGGGCGCGCAAGTTAAAGATTCGCTGCATTCAGGACTGTCAGGACAAACGCGCCGTTCTCGAAGATATCGCCCATGATCAGGGTATTGGCCTCGGCGAAGTGGCTTTCGTGGGCAACGATGTAAACGATCTCGCCTGTCTCGAGTGCGTTGGCCTGCCCATCGTGGTTCAGGATGCACATCAGGATGTCGTGTCGACCGCACGGTATCAGACGAAACATCCGGGCGGATACGGTGCGGTGAGGGAGGTTTGTGATTTGTTCGAAAAGTACCGTTCAGGGGTTCAAGGTTCAAAATTTCAGGGTTCACCTCCATTATAAACCGTTTGATTGTGACGTCTGATGGCAAGGTAAGTAAAGAATCCAGACTCAGAGGTCCTGGCTTTGGTTTGTCCCATGGAAGGGGCTCTGCAGAACGCTGCTCTGCTCAACATATTTATGGAGTGTTGGCCTCCAGCTCCGCTTCCAGCCCGTAGGGCTTACAGGCCGGTGGGTAGATCCTACGGCTCGGAGAGAGGGGTTAAAGAGGTAATTACCGAGACCAGCTGTGTTCAGGTTTCAGGTGTCGGGTTTCAGTTGTCAGCAAAATAATTCGACCCGTTGGATCGCAGTCGCTCATAAAATTGACTCTCTTTCACAGGTGTTGGCCATCAGTTTTATCCCTGATAAGGGTTCAAGATTCAGGATTCAGTATTCCCTGACACCTGACACCTGACACCTGAAACCATTAGCAGATTTGGCCTATGGCAGAGCCGATTATCTTTGACCTGGCCCTGAGGATAAGGTTTTCAACGTTTGAATAAATTATAGACAGAATAAAACTAAGCAGTTAAAACAAAAACCCCAAGGAGGAAACACCATGCGCCAACTTTCATTAGACGGAAAAGTCATTCAAGATAACAGTGACTGCTACACAATTGCCGAGATAGGACACAACCACCAGGGCAAACTCGAAACCGCCAAGGAAATGTTTCGGGTGGCCAAAGACTGTGGCGCCGACGCGGTAAAATTGCAGAAAAGAGACAATCGGAGCCTGTTTACCAAAGCCGGCTATACCAAACCCTACGACAATCCCAACAGCTACGGTGCCACCTACGGCGAGCATCGGGAGTATTTAGAATTCGGTTGGATAGAATATAAAGAACTCATGGACTACGCGGAGGAGATCGGGATCACCTTGTTTGCCACTGCCTTTGATTTTGCCAGTGCGGATTTTCTAGAAAAACTCGACATGCCCATGTATAAAATGGCATCCGGCGAACTAAAAAACATCCCACTGCTCACCCACGTCGCCGGATTTCAAAAACCGATGATAATCAGCACCGGCGGGGGAACCATGGAAGACGTTAACCGGGCCTATGATGCCGTTATGCCCATCAATCAGCAACTGTGCATTTTGCAATGCACGGCAGGCTATCCGGCAGAATTCGACGAACTTAATCTGAATGTGATTACAACTTTCCGCGAACGGTTTCCCAACACCACCATCGGTTTGTCTTCCCATGACAACGGCATTGCCATGGCAGTCGCGGCTTATATGTTGGGGGCTAGGGTGATCGAAAAGCACTTTACTCTTAATCACACCTGGAAGGGTACGGATCATGCTTTTTCTTTGGAACCTATCGGTTTTCGCAAATTAGTCAGAGACCTGAAACGCACCAAAGAGGCCATGGGCGACGGGATCAAGCGGGTCTATGACAGCGAGGTTAACCCGATCACCAAAATGGGAAAAAAACTGGTTGCCGCACGCGACCTGCCGGCCGGCCATATGATACGGCGCGAAGACATTGCCATCAAGTCTCCGGGTGATGGTCTGCAGCCGTACGAGATCGATAAAGTCATCGGTCGGGTAACCCGGGCAGCAATGTC
>JASFFJ010000014.1:0-25808 GCA_050124355.1 Desulfobacterales bacterium
GAACCGCAGATTATCGAATGACGATTGACGAATGGTGGATGTCGCTCTCCGAGGCGTAGGCGCTACAACCCCTACGAGCCGGAGGCTTCGCTCTGGTGTTTTAAATAATAAAATAGGAAGAATTCATAAATTCGTCAATCGTCATTCGTCATTCATTAATCGTTAATCGTTCGCTTTTTTATAGTTTCTTTTTTGATCAGATCCGTCGGTTTTTTTTTGACCGGTGGCTGGGCTGAACCCTGATTCTTCAATTTGCCGCAGTTGTTATGTCAGGACAAATTCGCTTTCACCCCCGGTGGAACCCCTTTGCGATAGGGATTGATTTCAAATACCTCACCCAGGGCGACTCCGAGATGCTTGAAAATCATGGGCCAGGCATCTTCGGCCGGCGGGAGCTCCTTGATGTGAATTACCAGGCTGCAACCGAGTCCCCAGGTCAAACCGTCCAGGAAATCATCCAGATCTTCTGAATACAGGCCGCCCATAATGGTATGACCGATAATCAGGCGCTGTCTGATGTCGTCGTCGGTCGTGTTAAGCGGTACGAAGCGCCAGGATTTGCGGCCCTCAACACTGACGCCGACACTTATTTTTTGATGATCAAAATCGTTGGGATGCCGCAGACTGCTTCCGGCGCCGTTAATGCCCAAATCCATCATCCGCTGAATCAGAATTTCTCTGAGCGCTCTGCCGATGACCATTCCCGTGTCTTCCAATAGCACATGACTGGAGCTCAGCACTTTGGATGTAAAAACGGCCTGCAGGGAAAATCCGGCCTTTCTGGCGACCAATTGCAAAAGTTGCCGGAAGCCCTCCAAGGCGGTGGTTCCATGATAATGCCCGATCGGTGCACCCTCATACTCGAAAACCACTGGCTGCTGTTTTTTGAAATCGACACACACGGATAATCCGCTTTCCGCTGTTTGTCGCTTAATTTCTGCCAGATAACCGGAACGGGAAATGACAATGATATCGCCGCGTTCAATATCCGTTTCCATCGAAGATGAAAATACACCGGGCTTAACAGTCGGTGTAAATAATTTATTTAAGACCATACCGACGGCCCGGAAAACTCCTTCCCAGGTGTGGTGCGGATCCTCAAAGTTGCACACCTTGACCAAAATTTGCGCACCAAGGCCTTGGGCCAATCCCGTCAACAACTCGACAAGATCCCGTCCGCTGGATAGTTGTTCGCAGCGCAATGATAGAAACCATTCCAGGTCGATATTGGCGCCCGCACTGATGTTAAGATCGTCATTTTTGCCTAAGTCAATGAGTACTTCGGCACTGCCGTCGTCAATCATCCCCAACGTCGTTGCCGATTGACAGCGCGCTGTGAAAGACCGGATGCGAGTACCAAGCAAGCTTCCCAGGGACCGCCAATCCTCATTTGGCCACTGAAGATCAATCGAACACCCCAAACGCCAGGCAATGTGTTCAACCATGTGGCTGATGAAATCATTGGGGGTTTCAATCCGCTTGGATTGGACATCTCCGAAGTCGAGTATAAGGTTATTCATGTCATTTTGATTTCAGAAACAATTCCAGTCCGACCAGCTTGTCCAACAGCCACACCGCGAGGAATGCGACGACGATATAGACCACTGAAACGGCTGCCAGATCGGGGGTGATGACACTGCGGATGGAGTTATAGATCGAAACCGGCAGGGTAACGATGCGTGCATCCGTTAAAAAGAGACTGACGAGAAATTCGTTGAACGCCAGAATAAACATCAATAGGGCGCCGGTGATAACTCCCGGCATCACAGCGGGTAACGTCACCGTCAGAAAGGCCTGCAGCGGTGGGGCGCCGCAGTTGGCGGCCGCGTTTTCCAGTTCATCATCCAGCGCGTTGACCGTTGCGCTGACCGCCCAAATCATAAAGGGCAAATTGATAATGCACAAAGCGATGCCCACCGGCCACAATTGACCCAAAATGCGAATTTCCCCGAAAACAATCATCATCCCAAGGCCGGAAACGACCAGCGGTATTGTAAACGGCAGCAGCAGGTAAACCTGCAGTGTCCTCCTGAACCGGATCCGATAGCGTGCCAATGCAATGGCAGCCAGTGTTCCGGCCGGTATGCTGACGACCGTGCAGATAAGGGAAACATAGAAGGTCCGGAGAAAGGCATCTTTAAAATCATCCAGGAGCCAGAGTTGCTCATACCATTTTAGTGAAAAACCGTCCGGCGGAAATTTGACGATGTCACCGGCCGTCAAAGATGCGCCCAGAATAATCACGGTCGGCAGGCTCAAGGTAATGAGATTAAACCAGACAAACGACCAGAGTACGATTTTTTTGCCACGTGCGCCGGTCATTGGACCTTCCTCGAAAATCCAAGTGTACCAGTGCCTGCCATGGCAAAAATAATGGTTACAAAGGCACTGCCCAGGGTTACCAGAATCATGGCCAGGGCCGCACCAAGCCCCGGATTGGATATCTGAAAAAAACCGTCGTATATGGAATTTGCGATGAAGTCGGTGGTCCCGCCACCCAGGATTTCCGGCATCGCAAAATCGGTCAGGGTGAGGGTGAACACCACCACCGAAGATCCAATAATTCCCGGAAGCGCCATCGGAATCACCACATGTCTGAAGGTCTGGATCCAATTGGCACCAAGACCTTCGGAAGCAAGCTCGAAATCCTCGCTGATCGCCGTAATGGCCGGAGAAATCAGCAGAACGGCAAAGGGCAGCATGTACTGCACCAGCCCGAGCAGCACTGCCGGATAGTTATAAATTAAATCGATCGGCGAAAGGCCCAGCGACGTGAGGAAAGTATTCAGCAGTCCCTCCTTGCCGAGGATGATCAGCCAGCCGTAGGCGCGGACGACCTGGCCGATAAAAAAAGGCAGAAACAGGCAGATTAAAAGAAACTTACGGGTGAAGGCAGATTTTGCCCGCACCATGACATAGCCATAGGGAAATGCCAGGAATACGGTGATGACGGTCACGATGGCAGATGCCGCCAGACTTCTGAATACCACCGTCTGGTAGGCGTTGCTTTTGAAAAAAGCGAAATAGTTGATCAGGCTATAGTCGTCCTTAAGCCGGTACGTGGCGATGTCAAGTTCATGCAGGCTATACTCAAATATATAGGCAAAGCCGATGACCAGAATAAACACCAGCAACAGCGACGGGACAAGGAAAAGGTAGCCTGTCAGCGAGGCCCATCGTTTGGGCCAAGCAGCGGCAAGGGACTCGGCCCGGTCGAGGATCCGCCAGATAATCGGGTACTTATATGGTTGATTGACGGTGGACAATGGGTACCTGCTGAATAGGTTAAAGTTTCAGGCTGCAGCACTTAAAATTCCAAATAACAAATCACAACTACCAAATGGTTCGACAAGCTCACCACCTCACCAGCCTGAGTCAAATCGAAGGGCAAACCACAATGACCGAAATTCAAAATGACAAACTATTTGGTTTTTGATCTTATTTGAGATTTGAATATTGGATTTTATTTGTTATTTGGTGCTTGTAATTTGTTATTTCCAGTATATCCGATACTCGTCCTTTCTCAACAAGAATGGCCCGGCATCCAAGGAAAACCGGGCCATTGCCGATTCAGCCCTGGAAGATTTCATTAAATTTTGAGAACCACTTAGGCTGATTCTCGACCAGAACCTTGGACGGGATGCGCAGGAGTTTCTCGAAATCTTCGGGTTTGGTCGGATATGAGACATCGCCGACAAGATCGGCCGGTGGCTGGATACCCGGATAAACCGGCGGCAACCCGAGCAGTGCACACCACTTTTGCTGGGCTTCCTTGGTCAAGGCGAAATTGACAAACTGCTTGGCCCAATATTCTTCGTTGGGCGGCAGACCCTTTGGTACCCACAATCCGTCGGTATCGACTTTGCAACCCTCGGCCGGCACGGTCCAGGCGACATTGATCCCATTCTGCTTGGCGGCGCGCGCATTCACGCTGATGGTGCAGGCCACATCGATCTCACCATTCTGGAACCAATTGGTGAAATCGGCGTCTTCTCCCAGCAGCGGCTTGTTTTCTTTCAGCTTGCGATAAAATTCATAGCCCGGTTCCATATTGTCCGGGATATCTTCTAATTTGCCGCCGCCGACAATAACAGCCACCGGATTGAACCCGATCCCGTCATCGTAAAGTGCGACCCGACCTTTGAATTTTGGATCAATCATCACTTTCCAGGATGGGGGCGGCCCCTCCGGGAATGCTTCCGGCCGATAGGCACAGACATAGACGTACGCATAGGTGTTTACAATGGGATACCCTTCGAGACCCACCGGTTTGGCAAGGGGAAGCAGTCCTTTCAGGTTCGGTAGATCACTGAGATCGACCGTCACGCCGCGCAGGGCCGAGATGGTGGCATTGGTGGTCGTGTCCCAGTTGACATGGATCGGTGGAACGCGTCCCTGATCGATAGCGGCCCAGATTTTAGGCTTGATTTCATTGTCTTCAGTGAAGTCAAGGCGAACATTGATGCCGGTTGCCGCACTGAAACCATCCGCCACACCGGCCTTGAGCGCGTCACCCCAGGCACCGCCCCAGGCCCGAACGATAATTTCTTTGGGCTTTTTTGGGGCCGCAAAGGCAAAATTGGGGGCCAGAAGCATACTGCCGATGAATGCCGTTGCTCCGGTCAGAAAATCACGCCGATTCATGTTGGGGTTAAACTCAACCTTTTTGTTCATAACGAACCTCCTTTTCTGTTAAGATTAATTTAGTTCCTATTATCAAAATCGCATCATATTAGCGAAGGATTTATCGAACAAATTGTTTTCGCCACCAAGTCACCAAGGCACGAAGTTATCTTATAATAAACAGTTTCTATTCGTGTCTTTGTGCCTTTGTGACTATTCTTTCCGGCTCGGCCGTATTGGCGACTATACTTTTTCTGAACACGCGTACACGAACATGTCCCGCGCATTCCAGCCAATTCCGACAGTTTCACCTTGCTGATGGAAAGTGTGATGGGTCGGATCGTGATCAAAAGCAAAGACAACCGCATCGCCCAAGTCAGGACATCGGATCTGATAAACCATGCGATCCCCTTCGAAGATTGTTTGATCGACGACCCCCTCATTGACATTATCAAATACAGCCGAATGGTCGTCCGTCCGAAAAATACGGACTTGTTCGGCACGAACGGCACACTCGGCTGCGGTGCCGATCACCAAACCATTATCCGATGTTCGCCCCTTTAAAGCGATATCTCCGATACTGATCTTGACGTCCGACCCCCGAATTTCTGAAACTTTTCCGGTCAACAGGGATGTCAGGCCGATAAAGTTGGCCACAAAGCGGTTGGATGGCTGGCGATATAGACGAATCGGATCGGCTGTTTGCTGGATAACGCCGTCGGACATGACAATGATTTCGTCCGACATCACGAGGGCTTCGCGCTGATCATGGGTAACATTAATGGTCGTGACACCCAATTCCTGCTGGATTTGCCGAAACTCCAATTGCATCTCTTCCCGCAGCTTTTTATCAAGGGCCGACAAGGGCTCATCGAGAAGCAGCAAATCAGGACTGAAAACAAGTGCCCTGGCTATGGCGACACGCTGCTGCTGCCCACCGGAAAGTTGGTGAATGCGCCGCTTTCCCATATTTGTCAACCTGACAATCTCTAAATACCGGTCGACCAGATCGGGAATGGTCTTGGGGTCAAAGCGTCGCATTTTTAAGGGGTAGGCGATATTATCGGCCGCTGACATGTGAGGGAATAAGGCTAGCTTCTGAAAGACCATACCAATGGACCGTTGGTGCGGTGGTATGGAAGAAACCGGTTTGCCGTGGATGAAAATTTCTCCGCTGGTGGGGACGTCGAAACCGGCGATCATCCGCAGTAAGGTTGTCTTCCCGCAGCCACTGGGTCCGAGTATCGTCAGGACCGATTCTTTCGGCAAGCTAAAGCTGGCCGCTTTAACGGCGAGTACGTCTCCAAAGCGTTTGGATACGTTTTGGAGCTCGACCATCGGTGATTGCTCATTCACAATTCCGGTTCTCATTGGGGGTTACTAGTTTCTCGATACTCGATGCTCGATACTGGCTACTCGTCACGGGTCACTGATTGCTGATCACTGATTTCTGATTACTGATTAACGGGTTACTCAATGGCTATAAATTGGAAAAATATCAGACAATAATGGAATTTTGTCAAGATTTATGCCTAAATCGAGGCGAGATAACCGCCGTCAATGGTGATCATCTGCCCGGTAATATACTCGGCAGCCTTACTGCACAAAAACACCGTCGGGCCAATCAGGTCCTGGACATGCCCGAATCGGGCAAGAGGAATCTTGGCTTTCATGCGTTCGGACCAATCTTCATTTTGAAAAAAAGGTTCGGTCATTGCCGTGCGGAAATAGCCGGGCGCTATGGCGTTGACCCGGATGCCGCAGGCGGCCCATTCGGTGGCCAGCGCCCGCGTCATACCCAAAAGGCCGCTTTTGCTGCTTGTATACGGCACAGCTGTGGCAACGCCGACACTGGATGTCAGCGAGCAAATATTTACGATGGCGCCGCCCCCCATCGCAGCCATTTTTTCACCAGCCGCTTGGGCGCAGAAAAAAGCGCCTTTCAAATTGGTTTCGAGGATGGTATCCCAAAGATCGGACGTCACTTCAAAAGAATCGCTGATGCTTTCATAGCCAGCATTGTTGATTAAGATATCCAGTCCTTCCATCCGACGGGTGCCCTCGTTAATCCCCTGCCGTATATCCTCGGTGTCCCTAACGTCCATCCGCTGGACGACAGCGCTGCCGCCAAGTGTCTCTATTTGTCCCGCCACTTCGACCAGAGTTTTTTCTTCTCTTCCGGTCAAGGCAACCGTTGCGCCGGCATTTACCAGCCCCAGGGCGAGAGCGCGGCCAATACCTCGCGAGGCCCCGGTTACGATGGCTTTTCGCCCACTAAGATTAAAATCCGGGAATTCAATGTTCATCTCCATGCAAACCTCCGTTTAAGATTTGTTGCCCGGGTTTGGCTTCTTTCAGACTGCTTATTTGACTAAATAGGTCAAACAATTTCGATTAGGTATTACAAGCAATATGTGCTTTGAGTGTTTAGTGTTCAGCCCGGTCGCTTGTAAGAAGAGCGGTCAGTCTGATCAAGAAAAAAACTTGACGATGTGGTAAAAAGCTAAAATTTCTTTAAAACGTCATTCCGGCGAAGGCCGGAATCCAGCAATCTCAGATAATTATGGATGCCGGATCCGTCATCACGAACTTGATCCGGGACCGGCATGACAGACTTAGAATTTTTTTGAAACCAACATAGTTTTTCAATGTAGTTCCATATAGAGCGCTTCGATTTCTTCAACGCAACCTTCTTCTTTAACCTGGAACGTTGAACCTTGAACCTGTGAACGGTTACCAAATTTATTTGGTTAGCCTTCAGAAATGATCTTTTTTCTCAATCCCGAAACAGCCAGAGCATGTCCGTCAAACCCTTCATAAACAGCCAGGGTATGGGCATGTTTTGCCAATAAATCATATGCGACTGATGTTACATAGCCGATGCCGGTCGTTTTCATAAAATCGTTGACTCCCAGTGGTGAGTGGATTCTCGCAGCGCCGGATGTCGGCAAGACCGCATTGGGTCCCAGAAGATAATTGCCGAGGGTAATCGGCGTATCCCGGCCGAGAAGGATTTCACCCGCATGCTCAATGGCCCCCAGGTATTTAAAGGGCTCCTTGCTATGAATCATCAGATGCTCAGGCGCATAGCCGTTGATAAACCGGATACAGGCATTCTCGCCCCGGGCCAGCACGATGCCGCCGTGGGGTCCACCCAGGACGGCAGCAGAAAATTTTTTTCTTGTTTCTCCCAAAGATTGCCAGTAAATCGGAATGGCTTCCAAAGCTTCTTCGGCGACGTCCCTGCTGTTAGTCACCAAAAAAGCGGAAGAGTCGGGACCATGCTCGGACTCAATGATTAAATCCAAGGCCGCCAGACGACCATCGGCCGTAGGGTCGGCAAAGACAATCGATTCACTGGGACCGGCCGGGATTCCGGGATCTATTACATCTGCCAGCAGCCGTTTGGCGGCAACGACCCAGGGACTGCCGGGCCCGACAATTTTATCGAATTTGGGAATGGTGGCGGTACCATAGGCTGCCGCCGCCACCGCCTGAGCACCACCGCTCTTATAAATCTCTTCAACTCCGGCTTGTCGGGCGGCAACCAGGGTGGCATCATCCACCCGGCCGTCCGGTCCGGGGGGGGTCAGAATGCAGACCCTTGGCACGCCCGCTACCACCGCCGGGATGGTGGTCATCATTACCACGCTGGGGAAAGAGCCCTTGCCGCGAGGCACATAACATGCCACTGACGGAATCGGATTCACTTTTTCACCGCAAAACACCCCTGGGCGAACTTCGTTCAGTCGCATCGGTTCGGGCAGTTGGCTCTCGTGGAAGACACGAATACTATGGGCCGCAAAGCGGATGGCTTCGACAACATCATCCTCGACAGAGTCAAACGCTTTTTCAAACTCCTCCGGTTGAACTTTAATTGTATCGGCATTTAGGTCAGCCTGATCGAATTCACGGGCAAATTTGGCCAACGCCAGATCCCCGTCTTCTTTAACCGCTTTTAAAATCCGTTCAACCGGCTCAATGTAGCGACCAAGATCGCTTTCCGTTCGTTTGAAAAGGGTGTGTCTTTCAGCTGGGGAAAGTTTACTTAAATCATGAAATCGAATTGGGTTCTCCATTTTACCTCCTTTTTTTCCACTTTAATACCGTATAGTGAGCTCTTTTGGCAAGCGCGAGGGTAAATTAGGAGGTCCAGAACATGAATTGTGCATTTCATTGTCATTTTATAACAGATACAATTGAGGTATTTACATTTCAGATTTGATGTTCACATTTCGTAGTTATAGATCGTGCGAAATTAGCCACTTTGTAAGTTTTTAAAAAAGGTGAGGATTAACAAATGGTCGGAAATTTTGCAGAAAAACTGTTTTTAGGACAGCAGAGTGGATATAAGCGGCTCAACTGTGCACAAGCGATTGCTGAAGCTTTTCGCCAGGAATATAATTTTTTAACCGAGGACACGGTCAAAGACTTCAAAAAAATGGGCCACGGTAAAGCACCCAATGGCGAGTGTGGGATGCTTTTTGCCGCTAAATACATATTTGAAAAAAACAACCGTCCCGACAAGGCTCAGGAATTTGAGCAACATTTCCGCAAGTTTGCCGGTGCGACCAAATGCAAGGAGCTGATCAAGAAAAAAATCCCCTTTTGCGCCCAATGCATCAATCGAACCGCTACGTTCATCGACCAGAATTGAAATCAAGTCGATCTCCTGCTGGAGGTTCAAAGCTATCGACAATTAAATATTTCCCAGAATTTGTTAAACGTTCAAGTTGGTCATATGCACACCTATTAACGACGCATATCTCGCATATCTACCGCATATCTTGACCGCATATCTTGTCGGACCAAGCTATGTGTTTGTGATTTATTAAGAAACCCTTCAAATATGGTCGTTATTCAGCCTTAGGTTGCATTTTTCAGGGCCAAAAACACGGTTGTAAAAGAAATGGTTGCAGAATCGTTGTGACTACTTTGGGTTATAAACGAGGAATCTACAAAATAGTCGCTACTAAATGTAAAGATCTCTTTGTCTTCGGCAAAGGCAAACGTGCTCCATAAAAGTAAAAGGATCAGTATTCTCGATGAAATTCGTCTGCTATTTCTGTGATTGCATCGTTTGAACATCATTTATCTCTCCATAAATAGTCAATTTTTGGTATTACCTAAACCCCGGGAAAAAACTTGCCAGAAAGGCAAAACAGGCCTTTACGGCATCGTCGGGAGTATATCTGCCGTCGGCGATTAGATATTCAACCCAGAAACCATCCATCATAGCAGTTAGTGAGTGGGCTATTTTCGCAAGGGTCATACCATGGGAATTAAATTCATCATCGACCAATAGCCTCAATATATTTTCAACGGCGCCATCCCATTCTCGATCATGGGCGGCACAGATTGCTAGATATTTTTTTCGAGAAGGCGCTTCGCCCCAGTAAGCAAGCCAGACGGCGACTTTTTTAAAATCTGCGATGGGTGGCTGCAAGGTGGTTTTTATCAATTCTTTTAATTGGTCAACCGGTGATGAGCCGGCATCGGCCACCGCATTTCTCCAGCCATTTTCAAATTCCATGTACAGGTTATGAAGGGTTTCAAGCAAAAGCTGTTCTTTACTTTGAAAATGGAAATTGCCGATACCCCGGGAAAGACCGGCTTTTTCAGCAACTTTTGCCATGGTCACACCGGAAAAGCCCTCCGATGAAATGACTGCCATTGTGGCCTCGATGAGCTTTTGACGGGTATGCTGTTTTTGTTCGGCTCGCGTGATAATGCCTGGTTTCTTGTTGACGACCATACATCTACCTCAAATTTATTAAATAATTACATATACTTAAATTTCGCAATATTAACATTTTAAAAAGTGAAATTTTTTCTTGACAACTATCATTGAATGAACGTATAGTCAACAAAAATATTGCTGAACCAACGTATAGCCAAATAAAATTTGCCCATTTACCCCAAAATTTCACCTGTCTCGCACGTTGACTACATTTAAGGCATCGTAAATATAGGATGGAAAGAAAGACAAATTTTATGTCATAATTTATCTGAAAGATCTAGGAAAAAATATGAAAATACTGGATAAGACCTGGACCCGAACCAAGTCACAATGAAATGGACAAAAACTATGAATAAGACCAAACTTGCGGCACTTCGGCAAAAATATGGGGACCATGCATCCGAATCAGAAGGTCGGGATGAATATGTGGTGCCATATGCAGGTCTTCCCACCTTTCTTGCAATGCCGTACCAGACAGAAATACGGGATATAGATATCGCATTAATCGGAGTGCCTTTTGATTTGGGCGTGTATAACCGGACCGGCGCGCGCTTTGGTCCCCGTGCAATTCGCAACGTCTCCTTGTTTGGATCGATGAATCATCACAGCAAGATCGACCCTGGCACGCTTTGTCGGATTGCAGATGTCGGAGATGTGCATATAATCCACCGCTACAACCTCGATCAAGGCATTCGGGATATCGAGGCTTATTACCATAGAGTTCTTGACGGCGGCATCGTGCCTCTTTCAGCCGGTGGCGATCATTCCATTACCCATCCGATACTCAGGGCCGTGGGACGGGATTGCCCGGTCGGCCTGGTTCATGTCGATGCCCATTGTGACACCGGCCCGGGTATGGGAAAATCAGAATTCTATCACGGGGCTCCCTTTCGCAATGCCGTGTTGGATGGGGTCTTAGACCCCGAACGCACCGTTCAGATCGGTATTCGCGGACCGTCTGAGCCGGTTTGGGAGTTTTCATACGACAGCGGAATGACGGTCATCCATATAGAAGAGTTTGTTGAAATGGGTCTCAACCAGGTCATTCAAAAGGCCCGCGAGGTTGTCGGCGATGGCCCTGCTTACATATCGTTTGATGTGGACGGGTTGGATCCGGCCTACGCACCGGGCACTGGAACGCCTGAAGTGGGCGGCCTGACGACACGGGAGGCTCAGGCTTTGATCCGGGGGCTGCGCGGTCTGAATTTGGTGGGCGGTGATGTGGTGGAAGTCGCCCCCCAGTACGACCCAACCACCAACACCGCCCGCGTCGGCGCCCAGATGATGTTTGAAATTCTCTGTCTTATAGCCGAAACAAGGGCGGTGCATATCAAATAATTTTTCTTTTATTAAGCTGAGAACAAACCGGGGAACTAAGGCTGGGAGACCGGAAGGCTCTAAGGCTGGGAAGCTTTTTGGATCTTGAGGCCTGGAAACTTGTAAGCTAAAGCATTATGATCAAAGGCTGCAAAGCTGGAATGTTAGGCGGCGATGAGGCTGGAAAGCAAAGGGGGGACAAGGAGAACGAAAAGTAAGGAGATAGAGAGGATAGAGGATTAAAACCGATTATATCCTTCAAGCTTTTCAGCATCGCTGTTTTAGACAATATGAAAAAATACAGATTAGAATAAAGAAGGAGACGTTTACAATGGCGAAAACCAAAGAAGCCATGCTACAGGAACTAAGAGATCGAACGCCCAAGTCGGGTGAATACTGGGAACAGTCCAAGGATCTGGTGCCTGGCGGATTGATGAGCGGCGCGCGAAAAATGGAGCCCTACCCGGTGTATGTCGAGCGCGGTGAAGGTGCCTATATCTGGGACATCGACGGCAACCGCTATATCGATTGCGCCATGTCCTATGGCGTTCACGTTTTGGGCCACGGCCCGGCGCCGGTGTTAAAAGCCCTGCAAGCGCAGGCCGAACAAGGCTTGAGTTACGGTATGCCCCACACCCGGGAGGTGGAATTCACGAGAAGACTTATCGAATCTGTACCCTGCGCCGAACTGGCCATGGTCTGCAACACGGGAACCGAGGCCACCTTGCTGGCCTGGCGTCTAATGCGGGCAGCCGGTAACAAGCCCAAGATTGCCAAGTTTGAAGGCTGCTACCACGGATGGCATGATTACGCCCAGTGGAGCGTGACCGTCGATCCCGAGAATATGGGTCCAGCCGAGCGTCCTAACATGACACCCGGGTCCGGGGGTATCCCCGACGGTGCCCGTGACACCATGCTGGTGCTGCCCTTTAATGAAAACGCATTTCAGTTAATCAAAGAACACGCCCATGAACTGGCCGGCGTGGCAATTGAACCGGTTTTAGGCGGTGGGATGTTGACCGTAGAAAAAGGATTTATCCAAAAACTGCGGGAGGTGACCCAAAAGGCAGGCGTGTTGCTCCACTTTGATGAGGTCATTACCGGTTTTCGGCTTGCCCTGGGTGGTTGCCAGGAGCTAACCGGGGTGCTGCCGGATGTGGCCACTTACGGTAAGATTATCGGCGGCGGTCTTCCCATCGGTGCGGTGGTATGTTCCAAGGAAATGGTGGCGGTCGCTCAGAAAACCGACGACGGCTTCTCTGTGGCGGGCACGTTCAGCGGCAACCCTCTGACGTTGGCAACGGGCGCGGCTTTGCTGAAACACCTTCAGGAAAACCGTTATATTTATGAAGACATGATGACCAAAGGCGAATTTTTACGCAATGGTTTTAATGACTGGTGCGCGTCCAAAGATTTCCCGTTTTGTATGACCGGCATCGGGTCGATGTTCCAGATTCACGCCAAAGGGGATCTGCCGGTTGTCCCGCGGGACCTGCTAGGCCAGGACGAAGAGGCTTTGGCTGATCTGCAGCTTCATTTCAGGCTTAACAGCGTGCTTCTTCCCTGGATACACTTGGCTTTTTTCTCCGCCGAACACACCCAGGAAGATATAGAAGAAATGCTGCGGGCATTCAAAGCCTCTGTGGAGGGCGTGATGGCATCAAGGTCTTGACCCTGCAGACGCGTGAAACTTTAAAGGCAAGAAATATTGAGTAATGTTCATTAACGGATTGTAGTAGCGCGGTGACAACAATGACGGATGAGACGCCGGTAGGTTGAAGCCGTGAGCATCATAGCGTTCATACACAATGTGCATCATTTGGAGTCCGTGTTGGTTGAATTACTATGCACGTTGTGCACGAACGTCCCGATCTTTCGCTCAATCTCGGTTACATTTACCAATATCATCTTATTAGGCATTGCTAAATTCGATCCTCTTTTCAATGTTTATTCCCAATAAGGCAAGTTTTTGGAAGCAATAACGACGCGCATCGGCAGGGAGTTGTTCGGGGACAAATAATCCTTTTGCCGTAAATGCATCATCCACCATCATTCTCACAAAAACCGAAGCACAATGCCCCGTTAAATAGGCTTCATGGCTTAGACCGCTTGTTTCAAATGCTTCCAACAAGCCCGGTGCATTGATATTACAGTCAGTTCGCATGGGCTTTTCGTCTTTGTAACCATCGACCCGCACCAGAAATGCCCCTTCTTCCATAACTAACCCATCATCAAGAATGATCTTGATTTCATCCGGAAACTTCGGGGCCGGTGGACACAGTTTGAGAACCAAATCCATCGGTACAATGTCGGTCCCATTGACGTTTACTGGTTTCTTTGACAACAGCCCAAGCTGATAAAGCGATTGGGAAAGCTCTACATGGGGGCCGCCATATTTGAACTCGACGTTTTTAACACCTTTAAGAACCTTATCGGCAAGCAATCCCATGGTGACCGGCTCATCATGTTCATGATCGACCATGCGAATTTCCTTATCGATTCCTCTGAATTTCATCATCACCGGGCGACTGAAGGGATTGTCTTCTATGATTTTACCGTTTTCAAATCGAAACGTGTTATATGCCATATCCCCAAGAGCCACTTCCGGTGACCACCAGAATGGCGTATAACGCTTTGCCCATAGTCCCTCGTAGATATAAATACCAATACGATCACAGGAATCCATCTCATCCACGGATTCTCGCGCGATGATATTGGCCAGACCGGGCGAGGATCCACAGCCGACCATTGCCGTAAGCTCCTTTTCTTTGAATTTCTCATGCCATTCTGAAAAAATCAGCTTGTAGCTTTCAACAAAACCAATATCTTCCATTGGGCCTGCCATATCCAGATATGAAGCATTTACCGCCAAGGCAGCCTCCATGATGAGCAAGTCATACTTCAGAGGCAACCCATTTACGATTAAGTCACAGCCGTCTGCGGCCTTGATAACATTATTTACATCCGTGGCGTCAAGCATTAAAGCGTTTGACTTTTTAAGTGCGCCGCTTAATTTTTTCGCAGCCTGCATATCATAATCCGCACAAATAATTTCAGATACCCCCGGGTGTTCATCCATTCGTCTAGCAATGGTACTGCCCTGGGCACCTACCCCGATAATTATAATTTTCTTCATTCTCTCCCCTTTTCAATTAAAATAGGGAGGTCGTATATCCCAACCTCCCTTTTACCATTATTTAGGCGTATTCCTCCTTAAGGTCAATCCAGACTTAAGGATATAAATCCACGTAATGGCCCTTTAATGGGATTTCGCTCTGGTCCACGCCTCATCCATTATACGGTTGTCTTTACCCAGGTCCTTGGTGAAATACAGGGTTTTCATGACCTCGGGCGGCGGCCACACACCCGGATTTTCCAAATCTTCTTTATTCAAATAAGGTTTGGCCGCATCGTTGGGCGTGGCAAAATGGTTGTAGTTGGAAAGCGAGGCATTGACTTTGGGATCTAGTATCCAGTTGATCCATTTATGGGCGGCATCCGGATTGGGGGCTTTGGCCGGAATACACATGGAATCCAACCAAACCTCACTTCCTTCTTTAGGCACCACGAAACCAAGTTTTTTGGGATCCTCGGCAATGGCCTGGATGGCATCCCCGTTATACACAATGGCTGCAGAAGCCGCACCGGCGACGACATCGTTTTTCCCTCCGACACCGCCCTTAAATCCCAAACAGGTTTGGCGCTTCTTGGTCTGAACCAGCAAATCTGCTGCGGCCTTGAGTTCTTTTGGTTTAATGCTGTTGAAATCGTATCCAAGGTAAAGCAAAGCGATACCCATCATTTCTCGCACGGAGTCGATCAGCGCAAATGGTCCCGGGTCTTTTTTAGGATCGAAAACAATGGACCAGCTCTTGGCATCGTCCTCTTTAATTCTATCCTTGCGATACATCAAGCCCACGGTTCCCCATTGATAGCCGACTGAAAATTTGTTGCCGGGATCAAAGGTGGTCTGCTGAAATTTAGTACCCAGATTTTTTAGGTTGGGAATTTTGGAATGATCCAGAGGTTGAATCAGCTTCAGATTAATCAAGCTGGGCATGATATAATCCGATGGGACGATGAGGTCATATTGGGAAACACCACCAGCCTGCAGTTTGGCCATCATATCTTCGTTGGATTCGTAAAGATCCAACCGCACTTTGATCCCCGTGGCCTTTTCAAATTCTTTGGGCATGTTCTCTTCATCCATATATTCAGACCAGATGAAAATCTTGAGCTCCTTTTCTGCGGCAAAAACTGTTCCGCCGAAAACAATCGACCAGGCCACCAATAAGAAAATTAACTTTTTCATTGTCTCCTCCTTTCAATTGCTTCAATTGAACGAAATCGCTCAATTGAAAGTTAGTTGTAATGCATTCATCGCCTACCGTCAGATGTCATCTCCCATATCACAACATATTTTGGCTCATCGGAATGAGAAAACGTATTATCATCGATTTGCTAGGAAAAATAACTCCGTTACGAGTTCCATCTTAATCTGACAATTATTTGCGGGTAAATCGTTCCATACCAATAACTAAAATGACGGTAATCATCACCACCAATGTGGACAAGGCATGGATCTGGGGGGTAACCCCCCGCCGGATAGCCGCAAAAATAAACAGCGGCAATGTGACCGAATCGGGTCCAGCCGTGAAAAAGCTGATAACAAAATCGTCCAGGGAAAGGGTAAAGGCCAGCATGGCGCCGGCTACTATCCCCGGCAGCAGCAACGGGATCGTCACCCGTCGCAACAAATACGGTGTGCTGGCAAAAAGATCCCGGGCGGCCTCTTCGACATCCCGGCCGATACCCACCAGTCGGCTGCGCACCACCAAAGCAACAAAGGAAATCTGAAAGGTGATGTGTCCGATAATCATGTTAAACAGCCCCGGCTCAAATATGGATGAAATAAACCGCAAAAGCCCGAAGGCCACCACCAAAGCGGCTGCCAGAATAATGTCCGGAATCACCACCGGGATGTGTAGAACAAGGTCCAGGAAAGTATTGGCTTTCCTGCCCCAGGGGAAACGGTCCATACCAATGGCCAGGATAGTTCCCAGAACAGTAGCCACAATTGTCGAGACCACTGCCAACACCAGCGTATTCCAGGCAGCCTCCAGGATAAATTCATTGTGGAGCAGCTTGATGTACCAGTCCAGGGTAAAGCCGCGCCAGACCAATCCGTAGCGCGTGGCGTTTACCGAGAAGACAGCCACGGCCAGAAGCGGAAGATAGAGAAATCCAACGGTAACCAATGCCATTGCAGTAATCATGGGGTTGAACTTTCTCATACGAATTCAATCTCTTTGCTTCTGCGCCGGTAAAATTGAAGACTGATCATGGTCAGAACCATCAGGCCGATGCTGATGGCCGCTCCAAACGGCCAGTCACGACTGGCACCGAATTGTTGTTGAATGAGATTTCCCACCAACATATATTTGGACCCACCGAGCAGATCCGGCACAACAAACATACCCATGGCCGGCACAAATGTTAAAATTATGCCCACCGAAAGTCCCGGCAGGGTCTGGGGTAAAATAGCTTGCGAGAAAACCCTCACCCTGGAGGCATACAGGTCCTGGGCAGCCTCGACAAGAGTCCAATCCAAGCGCTCGACACTTGCATAAAGTGGCAAAGTCACAAACGGAAGAAACATGGAGACCATACCCAGGTATACAGCAAAGGAATTTGGATAAAGCGGCGCACCTGCCGGTATAAAACCGAAAAAAGATGCCAGTTTGGCCAAGGGAAGCTCCGGCGCCAGAATCAAAAACCAGGCATAGGTTCGGATGACCATATTGGTCCAGAATGGGATAATCACCAGGGTGAGCCATAAATAGCGGGTACGCTCGGGCCGGGCACTAATGAAAAAGCTCAGCGGATAGGAAAGAACCACGGAAATCACTGTGGTAATAAAAGCAACCCACACGGAACGAAATACGATCATAATATAATCTGCGGTCCACCCAAACAGACTGAAACCGGCCAAGCGCTTATAATTTTCTAGTGTAAAAAGCCACTCGAGCTGTCCATAAGCTCCCCGGGTGGTGAAACTGACCACAATCAGAACCAATCCCGGCAACACCAGAAACACCATCAGCCAAAGCATTCCCGCCCCCAGAAAAAAAAGACCCCTTTTGGTGAGATTTTGCTGGGTTGTCAATTCGCCATACCAGACGAGTAACCTATTCATCTAAGATCACCAACCCTTCCGGGGGGAGCTCCAGCCAGACCTCCTCACCAGGCTCATAATTCTTTTGAGCGGTAGTGCGCACTCGCAACGGCCCCGGTTCACACCAAAGATCAAGGTTCGTCCCCCGATAAATGGCTTCACGGACATGAATCTTAACGCCATTTTTTTCCGGCTGATCCGCTGTAATTCGAATCCGTTCAGGTCGGATGGCCACTGAGCCTTGGTCCCATGCTGGATTGCCGTTCAGGTAAAAAAAGCCGATGGCGGTTTCAACGCCTTCGTTTAAGCGTCGGCCCTGAATTAAGTTGGCGGCACCCAAAAACTCAGCCACAAAACGTGTCTTGGGCTGCTCATATACATCCTTGGGGGTGCCGAACTGAATGATGCAGCCCTGGCTCATAACAGCCAGGCGGTCAGAAACCACCAGGGCCTCTGCCTGGTCGTGGGTCACCAGAATGAATGTTTGACCCAACTTGCGCTGCAGTCGCCGCAGTTCAACTTGAACCTGAGCCCGCAGTCTGGCATCCAGGGCGGACATAGGCTCATCCAACAACAATACCTCGGGCTCATTGACCAATGCCCGTGCCAGAGCCACCCGTTGTTGCTGACCCCCGGAAAGCTGATGGGGATAGCGGTCTGACATCTCTTCCAAGCCCAGCATTTCCAGCCGGCGGTTGACCCGGCTTTTGACTTCATCCTGGGGGTACTTGCGGGCACGTAAACCAAAGGCCACATTTTCAAATATATCAAGATGGGGAAAAAGTGCATAGCTTTGAAATACGGTGTTCACTTGGCGTTTGGTGGCCGGCAGCGATGTGATATCCCGACCACCTAATATTACCCGGCCGGCATCTGGGAGTTCCAAACCGGCAACGATACGCAGCAGTGTGGTTTTGCCGCAGCCGGAAGGCCCCAGAAGGGTAAAAAACTCACCTTCCCGTACATCCAGGGAAACATTCACCAAAGCCCGTACATCCGCAAAGCGTTTGTCAATGTCGTGGACGGATAAACCTCTCTCTTGTTTGGAATTCATTGGCCTATCTCCCAAATCCCCGATGACATCGTTGATCAACCCAAATACCCAGGGGTGCGCGGAACACGGACCGCGTCATTGAGGATGTTCACTGCCAGTTGATAGCGCTTATCCTCGGGGGCGCCTTTGGTGATGCGTTGTTTCATCTGGATACTCCGCTGCTTGCGCGAGATCTTATCGGCTTCTTTAAATACCAGGGCGCCATAATGACACTCGGCAACACAAGCCGGGTTGCCGCCGCACAAATCGCATTTATAGGCCTTTCCGGAACCATATTGCTCGATCATGCCATAGGGGCATGCGGCCACACAGTCACCGCAACCATTGCACTTTGGGACATTGACGGCAACAACTCCTCTCTCGTTTTTATAGATCGCCTCTTCGGGGCAGGCTTGCAGACAATCCGGTTTGGGACATTGAAAACAAATACTCGGCACCGAGTATCCCTTGAGAGGAAAGTTGTTGATTTTGAGCCGTGCCTTGGAGGGCATGAACATACCCTCCTTGACGGCGGCACACACATAGGTGCAGCGGTTACAACCCGTACATCGATTGGGAATGGCCAACAGATGCTTTTCCATAAACAGCCTCCATATTTAATTAAATTCGAAGCACGAATTTTTAACTGAAATTACGTTTGTCTTATATAAATTCTTTTAAGAACCCTGCAAACCAAGCTCTCGCAGCTTCTCTACCCTGGGTCTTCCTTCCTCACCCCAACCGCGCAGATGGTAGTAAAGCGCTTTCATTTCTTCCAGTTTTTCTTTATTCAAAACCCTGCCGTCGTGGGGCCCGTGTTTAAGTGCCTGCTTGGTTATTTTCTCAGACAGGGTGTCGTCTGCCGCAGTAAAACCGGCCCTGAGATTGTACAACCGGACTAAGTTCCATATCCTCTCCCCGGCCTTGTCCAGTTCTTCCGCCGAAACCTGCCGACCCAAGCCGGCTGTCAGCATGTCGGCCATCACCGTGGTATCTATGGATCCCCAGAAATCACAGAAGCACATCGACCACTTGACCGCATTGCTGTTCTGTCCAGCGATCACATCCCTCGCCATGGCCTTGATATTAAAGGGATCATCGGCAAATATGGTAAATGCTCTCAAGTGACAGGCGCCGCGCTCGCTGGTAGCGTATCCCAGGCCCATGCCGTAGCTGCCCCTGGGATCATAGGCCGGCATCTCTAATCCTTTGGAATGGGCAGCTTTTTCGGACGCACCGTACTTGCCCGCCAATTGGGCCGCCCCTAAAGCCAGATCTTGTCCGCGGGGGGTGGATAAGTTCGCAATTTCAGTAACAACTTTTAAATATTCCTCAGCCTGGCCGAACTTCAGCCCGAAATCCTTAGCACCTGATTCACTCAGTTCCATGGCCAACCCGATGGTCCCACCGACAGACATCGTGTCCAGTCCAAGATCATCGCAAAGCCGATTGAACCGCATGACCTGTTCCATGTCGTTTATCTCGCAATTCGACCCGCCCAGGCACAGGGTCTCGTATTCCGGCCCTTCCAGCTGAACACCATTGACCGATGTGAAATTTCCGCAGCCCAGGGGGCAGGAAGCACAGGCGCGATCACCAATCTTAATTGCGTTGATGGCCTCGGCATCAAGGGCATGGCGTTTGGGGTTGACGCCGGCGCTATAGTTGCGAGTTGGATGGATGCCGATTTCATTGGTTACATCGATCAACATGGGGGTGCCGTCATTTTTGGCCCAGAGATTTTCATCGGTTAACAGATTGGATTCTTTATGCTGAGTAACTTTTTCCCAAAACACCCCCAGATCTTCCACCCGAACACCGCCGGTGCCCTTGCAGGCAATTGCTTTGAGGTTTTTGGCGCCAAACAACGCGCCAGCACCGCCGCGGCCCATCTGACGATATGCCTCCGATCCAATACAGGCATAGGTCACAAGATTTTCGCCGGCCGGACCGATGCAAAGGCTTTTGACACCATGGCCCATTTCGCCAGCCAACCATTGTTCGGTTTCAAAGATACCTTTTCCCTGGCTGGGTTGTGCGTCTTCAAGACTTACCCTGTCATCCTCAATCCGCAGATATACCGGATTTTCGGCCTTGCCTGTGATAACGATACCGTCATAGCCGGCAAATTTAAGCTCTGGGCCAAAGGCTCCGCCCACATTGGTCTCGAAAATAGTTCCGGTATGCGGCGACTTGGAAACCAGACAGGTGCGTGATGCCGTGGGTGCCAGGGTGCCGCAGAGGGGACCGGTCATGATCACCAGGGCGTTATCGGCCGAAAATGGGTCGGTTTTGGGGTCCACCTTTTCGTAAAAATATTTGACTGCTAAACCCCAGCCGCCGATATAGTCCTGCAGCCAGTCTTTGTTAATGGATTTAGGCCGGATCTCTTGTGCAGTTAAATTGACATGTAGGACTTGTCCGGCATAAAGGTTCATGGGTTCAGCACGTTTGGGCATTTCGATGGTTTTGAAAACATCTTCGAGCCGATTGAGGACTTCATCTAAGATTTCCTGAGGGACATTGAGCGCGGGTTCGATCCGAATGGTTTTGGAATTGGTTAAGGTACCAGCTGCCAGCACACCGCGGGAAAAAAGGCCGGATGCGACTTTATAGCCAATGCCATCAGTGGGAAACTCCATACCGATCAACAATCCCAGACCGCGGACATCGGCCAAGACCCCGGGATAGCGTTCTTGAAGCTGTCTCAACTGGTTTAGCATATACTCACCCTTTGTCTTTGCCTGCCCGGCCAGATCTTCTTCCAGCAAAACGGCAATGGCCGCCAACGCTGCTGAACAGGCCAAGGGATTGCCGCCGGTAGTCGTGGTGTGCATAAACGGATTGGGCTCCATGCATTGCCAGATTTTGGCCGTCGAAAAAAAGGCCGACATGGGCACCACGCCGCCGCCCAGGGCCTTACCCAGGCAGAGAATATCGGGCGCCACCTGCCAGTGATCGACACCAAATATCTCGCCGGTGCGGCCCATACCGGTTTGAACCTCATCAGCAATTAAAAGCACGCCGTAATGGTCGCAGACCTCCCGCAGCCGTGGCCAATACTCATCGGGCGGTACCACTGCGCCGGCCTCACCCTGAACAGGTTCGGCCACCACCGCGGCGATTTCATCCCCCACCGCTTTGGCCGCTGCCAAAGCCTGCTCAACAGCATCGGCGTCCCCGAACGGGACATGGCGCACACCGTCTAAGAGTGGCAGCAGCGGCTGGCGAAACGTCTTCTTGCCCATTAGAGACAAAGAACCGAGTGTTTTACCATGAAAGGCCTTGAGCATGGCAATAAATCCCTTGCGGCCGGTGTGAAGTTTGGCCAGCTTCATTGCACCCTCCACAGCTTCCGTTCCGGAATTGGCAAAAAAACCATACTGTATTTTCCCCGGAGTTAACAGGGCGATGACCCTTGCGAGTTGAGCGCGTAGGGGATCGAGCAATTCCTGGCTGTACTGGGGTGAACGATCCAACTGGGCTTTCACCGCAGCAACAATTTTGGGATGCCGGATACCGTAGGAGTAGAGTCCGTAGCCACCGAGAACATCCAAAAATTCTCGATTCAGCGCATCCACCAGCATCGAGCCCTCACCGGTCCACTCAGTCATGGCAAAATTGGTGGCTTCTGTTACCGATTTGCGATACTCCAAAAACCCTTTGTTAATGTGGTCGCGAAAGTTACGAACCGTTTTTCGTGCAATTTCCTCGCGAGCCTCAAGCGGCGTTTGATCCGGTGGGGTGAGGATGGTATCCACCATTTGTTGAGCCTCTTCTAGCGCTAACTTTGCATCCCGACCCTTATAGTCACTGATGTAATCGTCCTCAAAATCAATCATGCGAGTATCTCCTTTGGTTCACGATTAACGATTTTGGAGAATTTTTCAGTTTCGTATAGTATCCACAATTAGACGAAAACTTTTCATCTTTTAACAAGGATATTACAAGGTGTTTGGTATAGTCTGCATATTTCTCAAATGTTTGTCCTTCAGACAAAAAATGGGCATGAAATTCTAAACCTTCCATCAGAGTGACGATAGTATCAGCCGCCATTTTGGTATTATTTACTTTTACGATTCCATCCTGACGATAAAGCTCTAATTCGTGCGCCAGATAATCCCTAAAGCGCTGTATCATCTTTTCGTATGCTTTTCTTATTTTTGTATTTCTGAAGCTAAGATAGTAAAATCCGAAATGCAGGCCTGGATCTATCGTCCTGGACCATTCAAAAGAAAAAATTGTATCAATCATTAAAAGAAATCGCTGTTCCAGATCTTGAATGTGGTCGAACTTAAGGAACTTTGGTGCTTCGTATTTTTCGATGAGTAAATCCACCAGTTCGATGGTCAAATTTTCTTTTGTTTTAAAATAATGGATAACTAGGCTGGGGTGGATATTCATGCGTTTGGCAATTTTGTTGATGGATGTCCCTTCAAACCCCTCTTCGATCAGCACTTGATAAAAAGTTTCAAGGATTTCAGGCTTACGTATTTCGGCTTTTTGATAACTTCTTATAATTTTAGATTTTTTAATGACTTTCACCAGAAAAACTTGTTGCGATGCTGGGCGTTATAGCCAATCCTGCGTGGCTAATTCAGCTGTTGTAACCGATGCCAACGCCAAATCAAAATTAATTGAATATTCATTTAATTTATTGAGAACATAAAGTCAACATAAAATCAACAATGTTTTTATTTTATTTTAAGTCAAATTAATTGCAAAACAATCAGAATATGAACACGATTCAATTCTATCAGGAAATAAGTTCAGGTGGACATGCATTTCTGAGGGCGCAGCTTTTGCCACTCCACCAAAAGTAGCGATCCCCAGCTGGGAATATGAGGATAACCCATGCAAGGGACTGCGGTTACCTATGCTGCTGCCCCCTGATTTTTTTGCCCTCATTTATTGCCTGCTTAGCGAAAACAAATTTTCAAGAAGAAGAATTTATTGTTTACCTTCAGTGTCGAGCCCGTTGCTGATATCGGCGGTTTAAAAACAATTCGATCTTGTACTGCTTCGGCTCAATCTGCATTTCTATCATTTCGTCAACCAGCATCTTCTTTTCAGCATTTAAAAATTCTGCTTTTTTAGCTTTCGTCCTGGCATAATCTTGAAGATTTTTAGATTTGGAGGCGCTCAATAATGCCATCTTGGATTCGCATTTTACTATTTCCTTGACAATACAGTTGTTGAAAAATGTTGCCAACTGCTCGTGATCATCTGAAAAGACGGCTAAATTCAGCGGTCCCATAAAAACTAAAGCACCCATTGTGAGAATCAGGATTAATATTTTTTCTTTCATCTCAACCTCCTTTTACTGGCTGGTTAATATGAACCAGCCGGTTTAGTGAAACTGAGGCGATAAAATATTAAGGGGTGATATTTGAGGAAGGCGCCTCTAAGGGGTATAAACCCCCCATAGAGGCGTTTATATCGGGATTTTCTGCAAACCCTATATCATGGTCTACTCCACGAAGGTTTAGGGTTAAGACTATTTTATTGAGATACCTGAACTCAGATGGCGCTTCGGTTCAAATTGAGGGGGGGGGCTCCGTATTCGGTTCCGGCTGAAAGTATTTCAAAAGAGATGAGGTTTAGCGTTTCGCTTCAGGTCAACACCCAATGAGGATCAAGAACTGTTGTATGTTCTTACCTGAATTTATCCTCATTGTCAAGAATTATAAAAGAACTTATCATTGCGCTTCAAAAGAAGTTTCTAGCCTTTTTTCAGATTCATATCGCTCAATGGCAAGCTGAATAAGTCTGTCAATGAGTTCCGTATTTGAGATTCCGCTTGCCTCCCAGAGCTTGGGATACATACTGATATTGGTAAAGCCAGGGATTGTATTAATCTCATTTATGATTATTTCATTATCATCCTTTAGAAATAAATCCACCCGAGCCATTCCCTCGCAACAGAGTGTTTTATATGCTTTGACAGCCAACGCTTGGACGTTATTGACAATTTTTTTGGGGAGTTTAGCCGGTATTTCTAACGCCGCACCGTTTTCATCGATATACTTCGCTTCGTAAGAGTAGAATTCATGACTGGGCAGCACCTCTCCGGGTAAAGAGGCGATTGGATCATTATTCCCTAAAACGGAGCATTCAATTTCCCGGCCGTTAATATTTTCTTCTATTATTATTTTATTGTCATATTTAAACGCTTCATTTATTGCTTTTTCAAATTGAATCTCATCGTTTACTTTGTTTACTCCCACTGAAGAACCTAAATTTGCGGGCTTAACAAAAAATGGCAGGCCCAATTGACGCTTGGTGTTTTCAAAATCAATTTCTTCCTGAAACATCCGATTGAATACAAGAAAATCTGCGATTAAGATTCCGTCTTCCTTTAACAAGCGCTTCATGACGTCCTTATCCATACCCACTGCCGATCCGAGAACGCTGGCACCAACAAAAGGAATTCCAGCCATCTTTAACAGCCCCTGAATGGTCCCATCTTCTCCATAGGTCCCATGGAGAATGGGAAAAACCACATCAACCGGTTGCATCGGAGTATGCTTCGAAAGACGTATTAGCTGATTCTCTTTGTCATCAGGCACAAGAGCGATATTCTCGCTGGTTTTGCTCAACTTGATCGCCTTAGGGTCGTTGGCATTTAAAAGAAACTCGGAAGATTCATTCAAATACCATTTGCCCGTTTTATCAATACCAATTAAAACAACCTCATATTTTTTTTTATTTATCGCTTCTACAACATTTCTCGCGGATTGAAGTGACACCTCATGTTCAGCTGATCTACCCCCGCAGAGAATCCCTACCCGGATTTTTTTGTCTTGAACCATAGCGCACCTTCGATTTTAAAATTAAAGTAAAAATAAATTTAGATGGTCTAAAACACAACATAATTGGTGATCTGCTTTAAATTTGACCATAGTCTATCAGATCTATTC